>NZ_QSPK01000059.1:14506-14829 GCF_003436425.1 Eubacterium sp. TM05-53 | reverse complement strand
AATAGACACTATTAATGTCGAATATATCAACATGTCACCAAATTGCTAGTTAAGCCAAACATAAATGGAAAACCACAAGACGATGTAGACGTTTAAAACGCCAAGTTCGAGTTCTCTATCGAAAACAATCTGCTTACATTAAGACTTCACACCATACCTTCATCAACAAGCTCTTGAAAAATACGAGTGAGCTGATCCTTGAACCAATGAACTTCAAGGCTCTGCAAAAAAAATCAAAGAAGACGGAGCGTAAAGATGAGGCAACGGCTATTAAACAAAAAGACGGTTCTTTGAAAATGGTGCGTAAATACAAACGTAAGAAA
>NZ_QSPK01000059.1:0-14496 GCF_003436425.1 Eubacterium sp. TM05-53 | reverse complement strand
ACACCATACCTTCATCAACAAGCTCTTGAAAAATACGAGTGAGCTGATCCTTGAACCAATGAACTTCAAGGCTCTGCAAAAAAAATCAAAGAAGACGGAGCGTAAAGATGAGGCAACGGCTATTAAACAAAAAGACGGTTCTTTGAAAATGGTGCGTAAATACAAACGTAAGAAACGTTATGGACACTCCATCAAGAACCGTTCTCCAGGTCTTATGCAGGCCGATTTAAAAACAAAGGCAACACAGTATAGAATACCATACTACGAAATAGATATTCATCAATATCGTGCTTCGCAATTTCACCATGATACAGGTGAATACATCAAGCCTACTTTAAGTGAAAGATTTAAAACGATTGAAGGACATAAAGTACAAAGAGATTTATATTCTGCTTTTCTAATTTGTCATACTGACGATACATTGACTGCACCTGATTTTAAAACCTGTCATTTTGATTTTCCACACTTTGTCGAAATGCAGGAAACATTAATTTCAAATAAGAAAAAATGTGGACACACAATGAAACACTGCTTTGGATTCTAGCATAAAGAATCTCTCATCCAGTCAGGTCTAAGGCGTAAGCCCTGCTGGATGCAGTATGAGTTTACAGAGTACAGTCCACATGGATTGGAAATGCTCAAAAAACAAGAGCTATGCAAAGACTATATGCAAGGACTAGAACCAGGATGAAAGCTTTGCGATGCTCCATTTCTCGCGATGTGAGAAAGAGAATCTCGTCATTTTAATGATGAGAGTACGTCAAAAACTGTGCAAAATAAACACAATTGGAATCGTTACCACACACGCAACACTAGTCATAAAGATAGCTTTACTGGCAAGCGTTGCATCCTCACCATACATAAATGCATAGACACTTGAATTACTTGCCACCGGCATACACATAATCAGAATAAGTGTATTTTCAATCAATGGATCAACATGAAATATAGAAAGAGTAAACATATAGAACAATGGCAATAGAATCATTTTAAATATTGTAAATCCCCACAACTTCAGATCCAGTAATTCCTTAACATCCATTTTGACTAACCCAGCACCAATTACCATCATAGATAATGGTGTTGTAACATTGCCAATATACGTGCAGGTCTGTGCTAAGATATACGGAAGCTTTATATTAAAGATACATAATGTAAGGGCAATAACAGAAGCGATCATAGGACCGTTCATAAATTTCTTAAATGAAAATTCGCCCTTACGAAATAAGCTCTCTCCATATCCATACATCAAGCAGTTTAATGGTAGTAAAAATAACGCTCCATAAAGCATGGCTTGATCGCCTAATATAGCTTGAATAGCGGGTAATCCCATAAAGCCTGCATTGGTAAATAGAATCATAAATTGCCAAAGGGCTTTATTTTCTTTAATACGCAAAACTTCAACAATAATTTTTGATACAACGCCTGTAAAAATCACAAATATTGAGAAGATAACAAGCACATTGAACAGTTCATTTCCTGTAAATGGTGATCCATTTTTCACTGAACTTATAATCAAGCCTGGAATGCCAATTCTTAATAAAATATTGGATGCATATACGTTTACTTCATCATTAAAGATATTCTTTTTAGCTCCTACAAATCCAACAATCATAATAAACAACAGAATTGTCATTTGTGTAACAATCGTAGTAATATTCATAAAAATCCTCTTCCCTTAAATGAAAAGGACAACATTAAGTTGTCCTACTTTAGTCTAGATATTAAACCTCTATTTGTTGATTGTCAATTTGGATTGACCATCGTTAACTGCACCTTTTGTTTCTCCTGATCAATATTATATACCCATACCGTAACAATATCTCCTACAGATACCACATCACTTGGATGTTTTACTCGGTTTGTGCTCATCTTTGAAATATGAACTAAACCATCTTCGTGTAATCCGATATCGACAAAGGCTCCAAAGTCAACAACATTACGAACCGTACCTTCAAGCTTATCGTTAATATGTAAGTCTTCGATTTCCAATACATCTTTTCTTAATAAAGGCGCATCGTATTTATCTCGATAATCTCTAAGTGGCATACAAATCGCATCTAAGATATCTTTTAATGTATATTCATCCAATCCTGTATCTGCCATTAATTGTTTTGTATCACAATCTGAAATTACATCTTTAGCTTTTTGTGTTCCCAAATCTGAAGTATCCAGACCTAATTCCTTCAACAATACTTTTGTTGCCTTATATGACTCAGGGTGAATACTTGTACGATCCAATGGTTCTTTTCCATCTTCAATACGCAAGAATCCTGCTGCTTGTTCAAAGGCTTTTGGACCAATCTTAGGAATCTTCTTGATTTGTGTACGCGATTCGATTTTTCCATTCTCTTCACGATAAGAAACAATGCTTGTAGCACTCGCATTATTTAATCCCGCTACATTTTTCAATAATGAAACACTGGCTGTATTGATATTTACACCCACTCGGTTAACGGCTTTTTCAACTACGAAATCCAAACGTTCTTTTAATCTTGCGGTTGGTAAATCATGTTGATATTGTCCAACACCAATTGATTGAGGATCGATTTTGATTAGTTCTGAAAGTGGATCCATCAATCTTCTCGCAATAGAAATGGCGCTTCTTTGTTCAACATGTAAGTCTGGGAATTCTTCAATAGCTAGTTTTGAAGCACTATATACACTGGCTCCTGCTTCAGAAACAATGGTATAGGATACTGGTAAATTAAATTTCTTGATTGTATTGGCCACAAAAGCTTCACTTTCTCGACTTGCCGTACCATTACCAATCGCAATTAAATTCACATGATATTCTTTGCATAACTGAACTAATTTTTGTTCAGACTCTCTTACTTTCGCATTTGGCTGATGTGGATAAATCACATCAACTGTTAATTTTTTACCAGACGCATCAATAACAGCCAACTTACATCCGGTTCTAAAGGCTGGGTCAAAGCCTAGAATCACTTTATCTTTCATAGGTGGTTGAAGTAAAAGTTTTTCTAAGTTCATAGAGAATATGTCAATACTTGATTCATGTGCCTTTTCACTTAAAGCTGAACGAACCATTCTTTCAATGGAAGGATAGGCCAATCTTTTTAAGCCATCTAAAATGGCAGTACGAACATATTCACTTGTTCCGCTGTTATTAAAACGAATAAATCTTCGACATACCCAATTTTCAATATATTCTTCATTAAAAGAAATCGATACATTTAATACTTTTTCTTTTTCCCCACGATCAATAGCCATAACACGGTGCGGTGCTAATGTATTTACTCTTTCTGAATAATCATAATACATCTTATAGACTTTATGATCATCTTCATGATCTTTCTTTTCAGTTGTGACAATACGACCAAAATTTGTCATTGAATCCAATATTTTATTACGCACATCCACATCATCACTTACTTTTTCAGCAATGATATCACAAGCTCCTTGAATAGCTGCTTCACGATCTTTTACGTTTTCATTGATGTAGGCATCTAATTCTGTTTCTTTAAAATAACGTGGCAAAGACATAAACGTATCGGCTAATGGCTGTAGGCCATTGGCAATCGCAACACTTGCACGCGTCTTTTTCTTTTGTTTGTAAGGACGATAAATATCTTCTACTTGTGATAATTTTGTACATGCGTTGACATTCTTAATGATTTCATCATCCAATTTACCTAATGTTTCAATACGAGCCAAGACTTCTTCTTTACGCTTAGCTAAATTTACTTGATACGCATAATTTTCTTGAATGACACGAATTTGTTCTTCATCCAAACCTTTTGTACGTTCTTTACGATAACGTGCAATAAAAGGAACGGTAGCTCCTTCTTCTAATAATTCTAATGTATTCTTAACTTGTGAAATCGCAATATTCAGTTCTTTCGCAATTAAGGCAATTATATTCTCATCCATATATTAAACCTCATTTCAACTCTATTATTATACCAAAGATTAAAATACTTCGTCTTATTTCATGTAAATATTTCTTACAGAATTCAGTTGTGAATGGAAAAACGTCATTATTTCGATGTTTTATTTTACCTAAAACGTCATTATTTCAATATTTTTAGCAATGATATCTGATATCTCATCCTTTGATCGGAAACTTTAAATGATTTTGAAGTCGCAGAATTGATGAGATATTTAGATATTTTTCGAGTTGTGTTAAAGTATTAACAGAAGAGGTAGAACATGACATTAGATAAAAAGATTACTTTATGTGAAAACCTAACTCCGGTTGAGGTTCGTATTGGAAATTATATAATGAATCATAAAGAAACTATATTAAATTGCACGATCCAAGACTTAGAAAAAGAAGTGTTTGTATCAAAATCGGCAATTCATCGTTTTTGTAAGAAAATTGGACTTAATGGATTCAATGATCTAAAGATTGAACTTGCCAAAGAAGAAAAGATGGAAGAAGAAAACTGGGTTGATGCGAATGTGCCTTTCTATGAGAAGGATCACGCAAAGGAAATTGCCAACAAATTAATGGATCTATATAAAAGTACAATTCAGGACACTTATAAATGTTTAGATGCCAAACGCATTGATGAAATTGCAAAGATTGTCAATAGTGCTATATACGTTGATATATATGCGGTTGGGCATAATGAAAATATTGCCCAGAATTTTAAACAAAAAATGTTGAATATAGGTAAAATTGTCAATTGTCCATCCGCTTATTATGAACAATCTCTAATAACACTGGCTTCCAATTCAGATCATGTCGCAATTGTTCTATCTTATTCAGGGGCTATGTGGTCAAATCAATTGCGTTCACAATTTCTAAAGAAAAATGTGCCCGTTATTTTGATTACTAGAGCTGGTGTAAAAGAAGAATCAGTAGATAATGTATATCATCTATTTATTAGTGATAGCGAGAACCTTCAAAATCGAATTTCTCAGTTCTCCAGTCATATTGCGATGCAGTATATCATGGACGTTTTATATGGGGCTATCTATAATCTAAATCGTACAAAGAATAATCAATACATTCGTAAGTCCATGTCTTATCATGGTTTAAATCAATAGTTTCAAAAAGCATCAGGTTTCTGATGCTTTTTTATTTTCTTTTGGAAATTAATTTCTGTATCCTCAAATCAAATTGAGAATACAAATACAAATCGATATATTGTAGTCATTGAACAAGGAGAAATAATTATGGACATTTTAAAATTAAAAGATTTCCCAGAAGATTTTTTATGGGGTGCAAGCTCTAGTGCTTATCAATGTGAAGGAGCTTGGGATGAAGATGGAAAAGGACCATCTGTACAAGATGTAGCTCCAGTTATTAAAGGTACAACAGACTGGAAAGTATGTAGTGATCACTATCATCGTTTTAAAGAAGATATTGCCTTAATGGCTGAAATGGGCTTTACAGAATATCGTTTCTCAATCGCATGGCCTAGAATCATTCCGGATGGAGATAGCGAAGTAAATCCTCTTGGTGTAAAACACTATCATGAGGTTATCGACGAATGTTTAAAATATGGTATTCAACCCGTCGTTACTTTATATCACTTTGATTTACCTTATGCTCTACAAGAAAAATATGGTGGATGGACATCTCGCCAATGTATTGATGATTTCGTTCGCTATTGTGAAGTATGTTTCAAAGAGTATGGTGATAAAGTAAAATACTTCTTAACAATCAACGAACAAAACATGATGACAATGTTTAATATGGGTGGATATAAAACAGATAAAGAACGCTACCAGGCTAACCACCACATGTTAGTGGCACAAGCTAAGGCGATGATTTCTTGTCACAATATGTGTGATGCGTGGATTGCTCCTGCACCAAATATCACTTGTGTATATCCATTAACTTCTTCACCAGAAGACTATTTAGCTGCCATGGATTATGACCAATTAAGAAACCGTTTATACTTGGATACTGTATGTTTTGGTAAATATCCTGAAGCTTTCGCATTATATTTAAAAGAAAGAAATGCTTTCCCAGATATTGAAGAAGAAGACATGGAAATCATGGCAAATGCGCATCCTGATTTCATTGCGTTCAACTACTATGGTGGTTCTACTGTAAAATATGTGTCTGAAGAAGAAGGAAGAGCCGCAAAGGAAAAAATGACTTCTGGTAAAGCTAATATGGAAGAATTCATGACGGGTATGATGACAGAACCTGGTATGGCTGTTGGATGTAAAAATCCTCTACAAGAAGAAACATCTTATGGCATGGGAATTGATCCAGTTGGATTACGCATCACTTTAAGAGAATTGTGGGAACGTTACAGTCTTCCTTTATTGATTACAGAAAATGGTTGTGGTGTACCAGATACTTTAACGGAAGATGGAAAAGTACATGATGACTATCGTATTGATTATTTAAGAGAACACATCAAAGCTTGTCAACAAGCCATCACAGACGGCGTAGATTTAATGGGATATTCTCCATGGTCTGCATTTGACTTAGTTAGTACACACCAGGGAATCACAAAACGTTATGGTATGATTTATATCAATCGTGATGAATATGATTTAAAAGACTTGGCTCGTATTAAAAAGGATTCATTCTATTGGTATCAGAAATGTATTAAATCGAATGGAAAGGATTTAGATTAATGTCTAAAATCGTCTTTTTAGATGTGGATGGAACACTCATTGATTATGAGGCTAAAATGCCCGATAGCGCAAAACTTGCGGTAGATCAGGCAAGAGCGAATGGGCATAAAGTCTATATTTGTACAGGGTGTTCAAAAGCTGAAATTCTACAACGAAATCTATGTGAATTAGATGGTATGATTGGCGGCAATGGAGCTTATGTAGAAGATCATGAACATGTTGTGATGCATCAAGGATTGTCTAAAGAAGATGTTAAACGCATTGTTGATTGGTGTAATGAAAGACACTTAGGTTTCTATTTAGAAGCAAACAGTGGCATGTATTGTAACGATTATATGTTGGAACAAGGACCAGATACAATGATGAAATATGCTCTTGGAAAAGGTGCTGACACAAGTCATGCCAAAGACACTGCCAATGCCTTTGTTTCTGGATTCATTCACTTACAGGGTGAAGATCTATATCGTGATGATGTGAATAAAATCAGTTTTATTTTGAGTAGCTACCAAGATCATTTAGATTCTAAATCAGAATTTTCTGAATTAATTGCGAATACTTGGGGTGGCAAAGGTGAATTAGCTCTGTTTGGTGATTTAGGTCCTGCAGGAATCACTAAGCGTCATGCGATTGAAACATTGTTGGAATATCTTCATGAAGATACTTCAAATACGATTTCTTTTGGTGATGCCAAAATTGATTTATTCATGTTTGAATGTTGTTCCTATAATGTCGCAATGGGAAATGGCGGAAAAGAAATTAAAGAGGCAGCTGACTACATCACAGATGATGTAAATGAAAATGGTTTGTACAATGCCTTTAAACATTTAGAACTTATATAAGAAGTGAATCCATTTCACTTCTTTTTTCTTAACCACTTAGCCTTCTATTTTTACCACTTACTTTTCAAGACTATACTTTTAAAATTCCTTGTGGAATAATAAAGCCATGAAAGTAAGATTGGAAATTGATGACACATTGAATGAAGATGAAATTGTCATACGTACAAAAGAATATACTGAGGAATTGAAACAATTGATTTCTAATTTTAAATCAAAGCCGAGTATACAATTCTTTAAACAAGATACAGAATATTATCTAGATTTAGATGCGATTTTATTCTTTGAAAGTGATCAAGGAACAGTATATGCGCATACTGCCAACGATATGTTTTCTACAACACAGAAGTTGTATGAATTAGAAAATATATTACCAAATTTCTTTTTAAGAATCTCTAAATCCACAATTGTGAATATACAGAAAATTTATTCTCTGTCTCATTCTGTATCGAGTCATCTCATTACTTTTCAAAACAGTCATAAACAAGTCTATGTATCAAGAATGTACTACAAAGTATTAAAAGAAAGAAGGAATCATTTATGAAAAGAAATTGGTTTTGGGGCCTTATTTGTATTCTAGGTGCCATTTTGATTTTTGGAAATCTATTTGGTTTTCTATCATTTACATTCAGTCTATGGAAAATCATTGGAACTCTAATCTGTCTTTCTGTTATTATTGATGGAATCAAAGAAAGAAGCTTCTACAGCCCACTATTTGGAATTGCGATTATTTTCTATTTATTTAGAAAAGATTTAGGTTTTGAAGATATTTCTCTATGGCTTTTACTTTTAGCAACTTGGCTATTAGCTTGGGGACTTACAAGCATTATTCGTCCTAGAAAAAGACATATTGAAATAGAAGACATTGAATACTCAACAAATTCCATCATCAATATTTCTTCTAGTTTTGGTGAAAAAGTCCAATATATTCAAACCAACGATTTACAATATGTGACCATTGATTCAAAGTTTTCAGGATTGAAGATTTATTTTGATCAGGCTACCATACAAAATCAGGCTACGATTGAAATTGATGGAAACTTTACAGGCATTGAACTCTATGTACCTAAAGAATGGAATGTACAAAGTCATGTTCGTGCCTTCTTTGGTGGTGTTGATGAAAAAGGACAACCATCATCTAGTGGCTATCCTACATTAAATATCACAGGTCGTGTTCATTTTGGTGGAGTTGAAATCCATTATATCTAAGAAAGACAATCAACGTCTTTCTTTTTTATATTCTGCATCATTTTTCGCAAGAAGATACAAACAATATTGATTCATACTGATACCCTCTTCTTTTGCATGTATGGATAAAGCTCTATGAAGGCTTTTGGGTATTCTTAATTTAAATTGTCCCGAATACGATTGAAGATCACTAGGAAGTGGAATCTCTTTTCCATCTTCTAACATACCTGAAATCCATGTTTCTTTTGCGTCTTTGGCAAGTTCTAACAAGTCATCCAATGAATCTGAACATGTCATACATCCAGGAAGATCTGGATAAGATAATACATATCCGCCTTCATCTTTATCTTCAACAATTTCCATACGATACGACAGATTCATGTAGTAGTTGAGTTCTTGATTCATATTCCTTCATCTCCTCTTCTATCACTTTTTTAATCATTTTTACATACACCTTTTTTATAGGTTTATGTCTTGGAATCACAACACGACTACATCCAGGTTTTACAAATGAGTAATGACTCGATCCACCTTTAGGTTGTTTGATCTCATATCCATATTCTTTCATCACTTTAACTATCTCTTCAAAACGAATATCATGATCCAATTCTAAAAATCTTTTTAACAGCTTATCCCAAGAAGACATCTTTTCACCTCCATTATATTTGGTGTCATATTTGGTGTCAATCATATTTTTAATGATCTCTACCTTAATTAAATCAGATGTATGTGAAAAAGACATTAAAAGTCAAAAAAAGAAGTCGTCAGACTTCTAATTTAACTCATTTTCTTTTGAACTGTACGCATTGCACTGATCCACAATGGAATCAATACAAGTGTAGCTGCAACCCATGCTGCTTGATCGGCCCATGTGATCGCATTATATTTAAAAACTGGCACAAAGCATAATGCCACAATACATCGTGCAATCATTTCTACAAAACCTGCAAGCATGGCTCTTGCAGAATAACCAAGGCCCTGAACAGACATTCTTGTCGTCATTAAAATGCCTAATACAGGATAGAAATAGCCCATTCTTCTTAAATATAAAGCACTCGCATTTAACACTTGTGATTCACTCGCGCTCACAAACATCATACTTAGAATTCTTCCAAAGAAAACCATCACAACACAGGCAAATACACCATATATAATGCTCACCATTACACCTTTGTGATATCCATCTTTGATTCGATCTAACTTATGCGCACCATAGTTTTGGGAAAGGAAAGTTGAAACAGCAGCTCCCAATGCATCAAATGGACACATCATCAATGATTTAATACGCATACCTGCGGTAAAGCCCGAAACATAGATCGTTCCTAACGCATTATTCGCTGACTGCATAACCATAGAACCTATGGCTGTGATTGAAAACTGTAAACCCATAGGAACTCCCATTGCCAACAATTTAACCGAATGTTTCTTATCCATATAACGACTTGATTTAGGAACATGTAAAACATTGACTTTAAATGCAATCAACAGTAAACACAATATACCACTTACAGCTTGGGCAAAAATGGTTGCGATGGCCGCTCCTGCACATCCCCATTTCAAAACAAGAATATAGAAAAAATCGAGACCAATATTTAAAACAGCTGAAAATGCTAGAAAGAAAAATGGTGTTTTTGAATCTCCAATAGCCCTTAATATAGCGGATAAATAATTATAGAGTAATGTGAATGGTATTCCTGCAAATATCACCACTAAATAAGCGTAGGCATCGTTAAAGATTTCATCATTGACTTGTAATATATGAAGAATGTCTGTACAAAATACAACCACTAATATAGATATCACAAACGCTGTAATAGCTGTCCATACAGCTCCTGCATAAATATAAGTCTGCATTTCATCGAGTCTTTTTGCACCATAACTTTGTGAAACCATGATTGCGAAACCTTGGCATATTCCCATACAAAAACCTAGAATCAAAAACTGTACACTACTACTTGCCCCTACAGCTGCCAATGCTTTCGAACCTAATGTTTGTCCAACAATAGCTGCATCCACAACGTTATAAAATTGTTGAAATAAATTTCCTAATAACAATGGAATACTAAAATTCAAAATGAGTTTTAAAGTATTCCCTTCAACCATACTCTTTTGCATATTTTCCCTTTCTTATCAAAAAAGAAGTCATTTTATTGACTTCTTACCAAGCTAATACTTCAATTCCTTTTTCTGTAACTAGAATTGTGTTTTCCCATTGCGCTGATAACTTTCCATCTTTTGTATAAGATGTCCATCCATTATCTTTATCAATGTATAAATCACGAGTTCCTTGATTGATCATTGGCTCAATAGTGAAAACCATACCTGGTGCAATAACCATACCTGTATTACGGATTCCTACGTGATGTACATATGGATCTTCATGGAAGGCATTTCCTACACCGTGTCCACAGAAATCAACAACAACACTGTAACCATTTTTGTGTGCATGTTCTTGAATAGCAGCACCAATATCTCCAATGTATCCCCAAGGACGTACGGCTTCTTTACCAATTTCTAAGCATTCTTTAGTCACTTCAACTAAGCGTTTTGCCTCATCACTTACATTACCAATACAGAACATTCTAGATGCATCCGCAAAGTGTTTATGTACAATTGTAGTACAGTCTACATTTATAATATCGCCATCTTTTAATACGACTTTTTCGCTTGGAATACCATGACAAATTTCATTATTAATAGATGTGCAAACACTCTTAGGGAATCCTTCATAACCTAGACATGCAGGAATTCCACCATGACTTGTTGTATAATCATATACTAATTTATCAATATCTTCTGTCGTCATACCCGCACAGATTTTTTCACCAACTAAATCTAGTACGGCATTATTGATTTTAGCAGCTTTTTTGATCCATTTAATATCTTCTTCAGACTTAATTAAATTATGACTCGGAACAATTTTACCTTGTAGCTTTAATACATTAATTGTATTATCCCATTCTTCATGACAATGTTTATATTTTTTACCAGAACCACACCAACATGGACTATTTTTACCAATCATCTTGATCCTTCTTTCTATATATTCGTTAGACACAACTTATTATACACGAAAACAAGAAAAAAAGCTTCCGATTGATTCAGAAGCTTCTAAATGCATTATTCACCAAAATAACGTTTTAATAATCCAGCAAATGCCTTACCATGACGAGCTTCATCACGAGCCATTTCGTGTACTGTATCATGAATTGCATCTAAGTTTGCCTTTTTAGCACGAGTAGCTAAATCAACTTTACCTGCAGTAGCACCATTTTCAGCTTCTACACGCATTTCTAGATTTCTCTTAGTTGAATCTGTAACAACTTCGCCTAATAATTCAGCAAATTTTGCGGCATGTTCTGCTTCTTCCCAAGCTGCCTTTTCATAATACAATCCAACTTCTGGATATCCTTCTCTGTGAGCTACTCTAGCCATTGCCAAGTACATACCTACTTCTGAGCATTCACCTTCGAAGTTAGCACGTAAATCGTTTTTAATGTCTTCAGCAACATCTTTTGCGACTCCTACTACGTGTTCAGCAGCCCAAGTCATTTCGTCTTCTACTGGAACAAATTTTTCTTTTGGTTGTTTACAAGTTGGACATTTCCAATCTGCAGGAAGATCAGCGAATTTTACGCCTTCTTTTTCCTCGTCATAAATGTGTCCACAAATTAAGCATCTATATTTCATAAATAATCCTCCTCTTGAAATATACTATTTCCTCTTACGTATATACTATCGCATATTCATTTCAATATTTCAAAAGTTTTGCTCAACAATTTTTAAATTATAATTCAATCGTCAACATACGATCTTTTCCTGACATATCTTTATGTACAGTAATCGTTGCAGATGCAAAATATTCACGAGCTAGATTCGATAAAGATTCACCTTGATCCCATCCCATTTCAAAGGCAAGAAAAGCTTTTTCATTCAATACTAGATGTGCTTTTTCAAATACATCACGATAGAATTTTAATCCGTCTTCTCCACCAAATAGAGCTACGTGCGGTTCATAGTCCACAACACTTTGTTCCATCTTTTCTTCACTCGGAATATATGGTGGGTTACAAACTAAGATATCACAATGTAGATCACGATCCACAAATGGATCTAACATGCTTCCACAAATAAAGTTTACATGAGCACCAAGCTTTTCGTTATTCTTTTGTGCAACCACTAAAGCCTCTTTTGAAATATCCGAAGCAATCACATCCATTCTAGGTTCTTCTAGATTTAAAGTGATACCAATTGCACCAGATCCTGTTGCCACATCAAATACATTGACATGATCCTTATCGGCAAAGTAATCGTCAAATTTAGATAATACAAGTCCTACAAGCTCTTCTGTTTCGGGTCTAGGAATCAAAACATCTTCATTCACGATAAAGTCGTAGCCATAGAAACATTCATATCCTAATACATATCCTAATGGTTCTCCATTCTCCATTAAATGGATTCCTTCAAGATAATCCGTTTGAATTTGTTCATCTGCCTCTTCATCCATAGAAATATATAGATTTACATTTTTTTGACGGCATAGCTCAACCATAAAAAGTTGAGCTGCTTGTTCGCCTTGACCAGCCTTATAAAGACGGTCTTTACCTTCATTGATCAATGAATGATATGTACTCATTATTCTTTTTCTCCAGCAATTTTTGCCTGTTGATCTGCAAGCTGTAAAGCAGCCATTAAATCATCTAAACGACCATCCATAATACGGTCTAACTGATTGACTGTATATCCAATACGATGATCGGTTACGCGGTTTTGAGGATAGTTGTATGTACGGATTTTTTCTGCACGATCCCCAGTACCAATTTTTGTACGACGCTCTTTATCATTCTTTTGATCCAATTCACGTTGTCTTTCTTCATATACACGCGCACGAATTGTCATTAAGGCAGTTGCACGGTTTTCATGCTGGCTACGACCATCCTGACACTTAACTACGATACCAGTAGGTTTGTGGACAATACGAACAGCTGAATCAGTTTTATTGATGTGCTGTCCTCCAGCTCCACTTGAACGCATTGTTTCAATTTCCAAGTCGTTCATATCAATATCAAAATCTTCTGTCTCTACTTCTGGCATACACAATACGGTTGCGGTAGAAGTATGGATACGGCCTTGTGATTCTGTCTTTGGTACACGTTGTACACGGTGAGATCCAGATTCAAATTTTAGAGTTCCATAAGCCCCTTCTCCATTGACTTTAAATGAAACTAAGGAGAATCCACCAGCTTCACTATCTTCCATTTCGATGACTTCTGTTCTCCAGCCTTTAGCTTCTGCATATTTTGAATACATTCTAAATAAGTCTCCGGCAAAGATATTTCCTTCATCTCCACCAGCAGCTCCACGAATTTCTAAGATTGCATTGTGTGAATCGTTAGGATCTTTTGGTACTAGAAGCAATTCTAAACGGTCTAAATAATTTTGGATTTTTGGTTCTAATTCCTCCAATTCCATTTGTGCCATTTCACGAATTTCTTTATCTTCCTCTTTTGAAAGAACTTTTGCCTCTTCTAATTCATCAACTGCCTTTTTATATTCTTCGTATGTTTCTACAATAGGTGTCAACTCATTTTGTTCACGCCCCAATTTTGCCATAGTCTTACGATCTGATACAACATCACTTTGCATCATCAAATCATTGATTTCACGATAACGTTCAACCATTTTTTCTAAACGCTCATCCATTTTTGCCATAAAATTACATCCTTTCTCTATAATTTTTATATCTTGAGTGTTTTACCACTTAAAAAACGCTTTATTTTAGCGATATACCCCATCTATTTTAATATAAAGAACAATTATTGTCGATGGAAATTGTCCTATTACGCGTTACTATTCACCGATAATCAATAAAAAAGCTAATCAACAAAAAACTTGTCAATAGGGT
>NZ_QSPK01000058.1:290-14856 GCF_003436425.1 Eubacterium sp. TM05-53 | reverse complement strand
CTTAGAGGAGTTTATCTCCAACTGTTTATTTTAGAGAAGGAGATAAATTTACTTATGAAAATTTGTCCAATTTGCGAAGAATTAATCGCAGATGAAGTTAATATTTGTAAAAATTGTGGATTTAGTTTTAATGGGATTAAAAAGGTAGTTGAAACACCAATTCATAAGCCAAAAGAAAAGGTTAGATCTAGAAATAATAATCGAAACAATAGAAACTATAAGATTTTACAACTGTCTAATGTATCGTTGGATGAAGTGAATCGATGGATTGATGAGCACAATGGAAAAATTAAAATTATAGGTTTTTATGGCTCTTTACAATACACCATGTTGATTGCAGCAATGGCAAAATTCAAATATAGTACTTTAACAATTAAGTATTATCCAGATGTAGAGGGATATGAATATAAAATTTATAAATCACAACATGTGCAGTTGTTCTTTAGTGATCCATTGAAATCATGCTTGAATGATCTTACACCGATTCCTGATGATTGTAGGATGGTTGGTCGTATTCAAAAAAAATCAATGTATCCTGGAGGGAATGGTCAAACATTGGCTTGTGTTATTCAATTATTAGAAAGAAAAATTTATTAATAAAAAGAACAGTAGATGTAGGAAATAATAATTATGGAAATCAATAAAAATATGACAAGAGCTGAACAGATTGGTCATGTATACGAATATACTTCAAAATACGCGATCTACATCGGAAGTAGAGTTAAAAATGAATCTGATTTTGTGGAATCAGTAATTGAAAAAACATATATGGAAGCGGATGAAAGAACAACTCATTTGTGGGATGATTATAGTTTTGAATATTGGATAGATTATTTTCACAAAAAGTGCATGGAAAGTATTTATGATTCATTAGAACCTGAAAGATTCTCCTTTGATTTTTGTGAAATTAGTGAGGATGTAATTGATTTTGAAGCAAATTTAAAAAGTGATAAAAAAGATTTTATTTATGATGAAAATGTGAATTATAACGAACAAATACAACTTTTAGATGAAAGACTCAATTTATTATCACCAAAACAAAGGTTTGCGTTGATCTTGTTTTATGTTTTTGATACAGATTTATCTGAAATTGCCGATTTATATAACTTGAAAGAATTAAAAGTAAAATCAATTTTGGCTGATTCTCGTAAGAAATTAAATATGCCAATACCATTCTTTCGTTGGTTGTTGAGTTATCAATTGAGTTTACAGCCACCTAAAAGATTTATTGTAGATGATTTAATTTCTAATACATATTACAAAACAGGAGTGGAACAATATAGGCCATACTAATCATTTTCAAAAAAAATTAAAAAAATTTAAATTTAGTATAACCATTTGAAAGATTGTTTCGTCTTATATAGTGAAAAGGTAAATTAGGAGGATATGAGAATGAAAAAATTAGTATTAGGAATGGCTACAGCATTTATGTTGATGTTAGGATCGGTTTCACCTGTGCTTGCATATGAATATGATGGCGTTGACACTTCGGAAATGACACAAGAAGAACTTTGGGCGGCTCAAGAAAAACATCTTCAGGAAAGAATTGAAGCTTCAGAAGACATGCAAAGGTCAAAAAAAACGTTTGATACCATGTTTCAAGTTGTTTCAGTGCTTATGGTGATAATGGTTGGAGGAACTGTGATTTGTTCTATCTATAATGCGTTTTCTACAAGTCATATTTCGGATGATATGAGTGAATGGAGTAATAGTTCTTCTAAATATGATTATAAGAACTATGATCAAAGAGATTATGAACAAGCTGTTGAAGAACAAGTAAAAGTACATGCATCTGTTCATAAACAAGAAAAAGAAATCAAAAAAAACAATAATTTATTCGATGATGATTATTTGATTTAAAAATATATTGAAAATCATTTAAAACATAATGTTATAGGAGGAGAAAAAAATGAGTTTAAATATGGATGAGTTAAATCGTAAGATTGAGGAAAATTTGAAATTGCAAGAGGAAATGAAAAAGCAGCTTGCAGAAATGGAAGAAATTAAAAAGAATTTATTGAATTCTGAATTACAAGGATTGATGGATAAAAGAAAAGAATTGTTGTCAGAGAAGGATAAATCAAAAGCAACATTAAACAGTTTAAAGAATGAGAAAAGAATTCTTGAAGAAAAGATTTTAAAAGAAGATGAGCACTATAACAGCATCCTAAAAGAATTGGATTCTTTGGATGATAAAATTGCAGGTGTATCTGATATAGGATATGTAAGTAATAAAGAAGAGGTTGTATCTGAAAAGAAAACCACTCCCGAACCAATGGTTGAACCAGTAGTAGAAAATATTCCAGAAGAGGTTGTTGAAGAGAAAGCACCAACTAAAACAGAAATGCCTGAAATTCCAAAACAACCAGAATCTATTTTTGAAGAGGCCGTTAAAGTTGCAAAGTCTAATGACAATACTGGTGTTCGTTATAGTAATACATTTAGTGGCTTGAAGAAATATGATGAAGAACTATATTATTTTGTGGATGGATTAGAAAGAAGTGCAGAATATTCTTTTAATGAAACATTTACTAAGTTAGGAAATTTCTTGGATTTATTTACAAATAAGATTTTGGCAAAAAACAATGTAAATATCTCTTCAGTAGTACAAAATAAAGTGACTACAGTTGATAAATTAACTGCAAAAATCAATTATATTATTTCAAATCAGATTATTACTGTACCGGCAGATAATGTAAGTTATAAATGTGCAGCATGTGATGAATATATTAAGACAAACTGTTTTACATTCTTAATGATGCTTTATAAGACTGCCGTATTACCAAAAGAACAATTACGTAGTTCATATCCAATTTATAACGATGAAGTAATGACAAAATGTTTAAAATGTATCTTATTTATTTTAAATAGATTCTATGTAGCATAGGGATTAAAGTATGGAAAAGGGTTTAATTGTAAGAGCAAGAAAAAAGGATAATGAAGCAATTGCTGAAATTATTCAATTAACAGAAAGAAAAGCATATTTTATTGCTTATAAAGTAGTGAATAATGAGGCTACAGCTAAAGATATTGTACAGGAAGCTTATATTCAAGCCTTTCAGAAGTTGGATCAATTGAGTGATGATTCTAAGTTTGAGAGTTGGTTCAATCAGATTGTTTCGCATAAGGCATTGGATTATACAAAATCAAAAATTGGTAAGAATAAGCCAGTCGAGTTTAGTTCTTTAGATGATGAAGAGGATAGACTTGAGTTTGAGGCTAATATCAAGAATGATAAGGCTTCTTTTGAACCAGAAGCAAGTATGAATTATAAAGAGCTTCAAGAAGGTGTACAGGGGGTATTAAATGAACTTCCTGAAAATCAAAGACTTGCATTGATGATGTATTACTTTGAAGATATGAGTGTTTCTGAAATAGCAGATGTTTATGGTGTGAGTGGAAATACTGTAAAGGGATATCTAGCATATGGAAGAAAGAAAATCAAGAATATAATTGAGGCAATGAGAGAAAAGGGTGTATCTTTCTATGGAGTTGCACCAATGCCATTCTTAACATGGATGTTACATGACCAAATGGCAAAGACAGCTGTATCACATGTTTCAAAGGATATCATTATCAAAACGGTTGGAACAAGTGCAGCAGCCTCAACGGCTGGAGCAGCTGCTACTAAGACAGGAGCAACCAAATCAGGATTTGCGAAATGGTGGGCAAGTAAAACGGCGAGTGTAAAAGCAGGAGTATGTGCTGGAACAGTAGCAGTAACTGGTGCAGTTGGATATGCAGCGGTTGATTATAATAGTAACTATAAACAGGTAGAGAGAGCTATTGAAAAACTGGATACTTTGTATTCTTTTGATTATTTGGAAGTAGATAGTGGTGTTGCGTATAATGAAGCGGATGAACCGTATGAATATATTGAAAATTATCGTATGTATATTCAAAATGGGGAGTCTTCGGAAAAATACAAAGTAATACAATATGCAGATCCTTCAATTCATCTAGAGCATAATGTATTCACAAAATTCGATGGTACTAAAGTTTCTACATGTAGTTCGGATGCAAATAGTTTTGATGAATTGGATGACAATATGTTTAGTGAATATCATGAAGCCACAGCACTAGAGGATGGTAGTCCTTATATAGAAGAAGGAGTCACAGGTAAATGTGCAATTAGTTATTTTATTTTAGCAAAGACAGATACTTTTTTGAAAAAATGGTATGATATCGTAGATGATTATTATTTGAAAAAAGGTGGATTAGAAAATCAAGCAACTAATTTAAATAAAGATGCTAATAAAATGATAAAAGAACGCTTAAACAATGCCACAGTAACAGAAAAAAATGGAGAGAAAACTTTTACTTATAAAAGAGACATGTCTTTTACTGAATCGGATGGTAGTTATAAGTTTAAAAAGGATCTTATAGATGTCAAAATAACAATTGATAAAGATGGTTATTTGAAACAATATACTGCTAATAATGAGACTTACCAAAGGCAGACAAATATAAATATCTATAATTTGAAATAGAATAAATGATGATATTTCTGAGCTTTGAGTACAAAAATGAAATAACTATAGCTAATATGCAAAAGAAATAGGGACTGGTTTTGATTTAAGATGTGATCAGAAGATTGCATCTTTATTTTCATAAATAAAAGAAGTAGGGATATAAGGTGTTAGAGGAGAAATATGGAAAAGGACTTAATTAATAGAGCAAGAAAAAAGGATGCTCAAGCCATTAGCGAGATTGTTCAAAAAACACAGCGTAAAGCAATTTGTTTTGCGTATAAGGTTGTTAATGATGAAGCGTTAGCTAAGGATATAGTTTTACAATCTTATATATTGGCTTTTCAGAATTTAGATCAATTGATGGATGATGGAATGTTTGAACATTGGGTTGGTCGAAAGGTTTCAGAACAGTTATTGAATCAAATTGAATATGAAAAGAATTCATCTTTAAATTCTAGTTTCTATGTAGATGAAGAAGATCGTATTGAATTTGATGCCAATGTTCGAAATGATAAAATGCCGTTTAAAATTGAATCGTTTATGAATGTTCAAGAGATTCAAGATACTACACAAAGTGTTTTAAATCTGTTAACAGAAAAACAACGTTTGATGTTAATGATGTATTATTTTGAAAATATGAGTATTTTTGAAATTGCTGATATTTTTGGTGTAAGTGAGAATGCTATAAAAGATAATTTGGCTTATGCCAGAAAGAAAATAATGAATACTTTAAGCGATGTAAATGTTAGATCTATGTCATTTTTAAGTTGGTTTTTAAATGATCAAATGTCAAAAATGATTTCATGTCATGTATCTGTGGATACAATTGTTGAAGCAATAAGATGTATACCTCAACAAGGTGGAATATACGACAATATGTCTGGTATCCTTGGTTGGTGGCTTCGAAAAACAGCGATTTCTAAAGCTTTGATTGTTGTTCTTTCAACGACTCTAATGTTCTTTATATTGGGTGCGTTAAGTGGTAGCAACTATAATACAATTGTAAAGGCTACAGAAAAGTTGGACACTCTTGAATCGTTTCATATAAAAGGAGTACAGCGCACACAAAATGGTGATATTGATTTTGATGTTTATATCAAAAATACAGATGATATGGATGAGTATTATGCGGTTGGTACATCTACACTTCCTGAAGAAGCTGGTTATTATTATGTTTTCCATTATAAAGATGATCAATGCCAAAAGTATATAACGGCTACACCTGTTGATTTAAATTCAATAGATGAAAGTCAATTTGGAGAATATTTATCACCATCAATTAATGGAAATGATCTTGTGGATTGTTATATACTTACTTCAAAATCTTTATATAAAGAGTTATTAACAATGCAACCTGACAGTTATGATATAGCGCTTTTGAAAGTGTATGGTAGATTATTTAATGGAGATGAAAATTTACGGATTAGAGCTGTAGATAAAGTACGAGTTTTAGATAAAGAAAATATAAATGAAGCCAACTTTGAAAGAGATGGAGATATAAAGAGAATAAAGTATAATCTTGCATTATGGAAAACAGACAATTCAAATGAAATAATTACAGAACAAAAATCAGATTCAAGTAATATGGTTGAAATTCGTGATGGATACATAACACATTTAGAGTTAAATGATCCGATTGATGGTGGACAATATTACTATGGTAGTTATTTAAAAATGGATTTTATAGACTTTGTTGAATAGATACAGAAATGTATCTATTTTTTTATGCTAACGAAAAGCACTCATTTTATTTGTAATAGAAGAAAAAAATAAAATTTATTGATCATACATATAACCATACTTACTTCTTCTTCGTCTTAATAGTGTAAGGCAAAATAGAAGGAGAAATTTAGTATGAATAGAAGTAAAGCTATGTTTTCGGGTTTAGTGTTTTCAATTGTATTTGGCTTGATGTATTGGTATAAGGATTTATTAGGTAATAAAGAAATTACTATTATGGATCAGGCAATTATTGATCATTTTGATTTGAAGCTTTGTTTAACAACCGCAGTATTGAGTATGTTACTTATTCTAGTACTTCTTTATAGCAATGAAGTAGATCCTGATCAATATAGATTTGAATATATTCGTAGTACTTTAATTCAGGCAGAGTTAATTCGTATTGATGGTTTGGATGAAGAGGGTAAGCGTATTGCGTATGAGAAGCATTTTAATGAGTTTTCTTATAAACAAATATTGGAGTGTAGAAATTATGTGAATGAAAACAAGCCAAAGACAAATCATCGTTTAAAGTTAGGATTGATTAGTTTGATTTCAATGGCTTTGGTTTTTGTGTTATATCCTACGTATTCAGCTTATAAGACTGCTCAGAATGAATATAATGAAATGTTAAGACTTCAAGAAGAGGCTTATAACCAGATTGTTGAGGATGAATATATCACTTTGGATGGTTTACCAACAATTCATGTGATTCCTGGTAATTCTTTAAAAATTGGTGATGTACAGAAGTATATGGATTTGTTTGTTCGGACACAGCCGGATGTTATATTGAGTAATTGTCGTATGATCCATATTTGTGAGCCAAAGAATTTTATGGATATCGCAATAGCTGATGGAGTGGATGTAACAGCTGGTGGGCAAGGAACTGCATATGCATATGCTTCATCGGATGATTTTTCAATCACATTGCAGATTGATGTAGACGAGGATTATGGTCAAAAAAGTGCAGTGAGTCATGAGTTAAGTCATATATTTGATTTTGTGTGCGGATCTGGATATGGCGATTATGGCATTTCAGATGGTGCACAATTACAGAGTTTATATCAAAATTATACAGAGTGTGTTGGGACATATGGAGCTACGGATTCAGCAGAATTTTTTGCGCAAGCTGGTGCTATGTATGTGAATGATCCTGAAAATTTGAAATCTGTTTGTATGGATTTATATAACTTTATGGATAGTCTTTATCATTTATATTAAAAAAATTAAATTGTATACAACCAATTATGAATCTGTTTCGTCTTATATAGTGAGGAGGCAGAAATATGAGTTAGAAAAATATAGTTGTCGAGTTGAGATTGATTTAGAAAGAAAGAAGGTAACGAAATGAAAAATAGGAAACAAACATTAACAAGTTTAGCAGCTGCTAGTATGGTTTTGACACAGGCTGGTCAAATGAGTGTATTTGCGAAAGAAGAGCCTATGAAGGATTTATCAGAAAAGGAAGAGGTTGGGGTTGAAAAGTCACAAAAGGAATTGTTAGAAGAACAGATCAAGAATACTTTGGATAGGGTAAATGAGGCTAAAAAAGAGTTTGAGATGGCGCAGGAAACGTATGAAACTTATAACAAGAATGATTATGTATTGGCTGTATCAAATAGAGAATTGGCTGAAAAAAATTATTTAAGTGCAAAGGATGATGCGCAAGAAGCGATTGTTTCATCTTTAGAAAAACAGATTCAAGAATTAGAAGTGAATCAAGCAGCTTTAAAAGAGGCGAACACAAAAAAGAAGGATTTAGAATCAAAGCTTGATGATGCGAATAAGGAGTTGTTGCAGGCACAAAATGATTTAGTTTTAAAACAGAAGGAATATGAATCTTTATTGGCAAATACTTCACAAGAAGAGATTGAGCAGCGTGTAAATGAGTTAAAGACTCAATTAGAGAGTGCAACAGTAGCTTATCAAGAGGCAACAAATAAAGTGAGTGAGCTTTCAAGTGCAAAAGAAGAGGTTGAGGTTAAAGTATTAGGGTTACAGTCTGCTTTAGAAAATGCAAAGGTTGAGTTAACGGATGCTAAGAGTGATGCTTTGAATGCTCAAAATGAATATGATGTTGCGAATGCGGATTATAATGAAAAGTTAGAAATTTATAATGGGGCTAGTGATCCAGAATTAAAGGCGGAATATGAAAAGCAGGTTGTTGAAGCAGAAAATGCTTTGGAGGTTGCTCAAAATAATTTGCAGGTTGCGTTGAGTGTTCAACAAAGTAAAGAGGATGCTGTTTTAAGTGCTGAGGCAAATGTTGCTGCGGTAGAAAATGAGATTCGTGATTTAGAGGTTCAGATTGGGGCAAAGGAAAATGAATTGTTGAATTTAAATGAATCGATTGCGAGTGCTGAAAAGGAATTAAATGCAGCTAAGGATCAATTGACGAAGGCTATAGAGACTAAGCAAGGCATGGAAGAGGTTTTAAAAAATGTTCAAGTGGCTTTGGATGATGCGAAAAGAGAAGTAGAAGAACAACAATTCAATGTAGATAAAGCACAGTTGGATATGGATGCCCAACAAAAGATTGTGAATCAATTGCGTATGGATAAGGAGCAGGTGAGTCAAAAGATTGCGTTGGGTTCTAAGGGTTTCTTTGAAGCATATGGGTATACGAATGCATTAAAGGTGTTGGAACAGAATAGTAAATATACCCAGATTGGTGATGAAAATGATGCGACGAGTTTAGAAAACTTTAAAAAGGCAATTTCTATGGTTAGAACGGGAAATGCGTTACGTACTTCGGATGATAATTTTAAAGGGTTGGATCCTTTAAAGGTGAATGCTGAAATGTTTGCGGTTTCTCAGGTGCAGGTAAATCAAATGGCTAAGACAGAATATGGTCATACGAAATTGTATCGTGTGAGTGAAAATGCTGCCGTTGAATATGAAGATCCTTATGTTGGTTGGTATACAGAGGAGAAGGCTGTGTATGATTATCTTCAACAGAAGGGTTGGGATATAAATGATATTAGAGATTCTCAAGGAAATTATATTGATTTAGATAAGGCAAATGAAATTGTAGAGGCTTTGAATTTTCCAGATATTCGTTGGGTTCAGGTGGGACATTATACGAACATGTTAAATTCAAAATATAATGTAACTGGTACAGCGTGGATTGAGGGAAAAACTTCAAATGGATATAGTAGAAATTCAAATCAGGTGTTCTATCGTTTGGATCCTGCTAGTTTACTTACAATAGATGAGTTTGAATCACAGTTTAATGAATATTATGATTCATTAATGAATGCGGATGGTGCATATGAAGATGCGAATGTGGTTTTGAATGGGTTAAAGAATGAATTGTATGCGCAGAATGCTTTATTGACTGAGAAACAGAATAAGCAGAGTTCTATGGAAGTGAATAAGCAAGATGCAGAAAACAAAGTAGGAATGGCTCAAAATGAGGTAGATCGATTGTCTAAAGTTGTTCGTGATAAACAAAAGAATTTGGATGACTTGTGTATGGATGATGCATCATTGAATGTTGTGAATGAGTTGAATCGTTTAAAGGCTTTGAAATCCAATAAAGAGTCGTTAGACTTGGTTCATGCTCAACAAGAGGTCGAGAGTGTTAAACAAGAGAGTGCTGAAGCTGGTGTAGATGTTAATAATAAAGAGGCTTTAGTTAAAAATGCGCAGATGGAATTGAATAAGAGAAATAGGATTTTAGAGGAAGTAGATAAAGGGTTAGAGACAGCGTATACTAATTTAGAGATTTCTAAGAATGTATTAAAAGAAAAGGAAAGTGCATTGGATGTTGCGAATACAGTTTTGAGCAAGAAGGAATCGAGTGTATTGTCAAAAGAGAATGAAGTGGGTTATGTAAGTGAGAGTTTAAAGGGTATTTCTAGGGATTTAGATGTAGCAGATGGGGTTGCTGAAAGAAAAAAAGATGAGATGGATACTATAAATAATAATTATGAAGCTTCTTTATCTGTTCAAAATAGATTGAATAGTACGAGTGATTCAATTGTTGAGTTAAATACTAGAATTCAGGAATTGGAAAGTGTGATCCCTGAAATAAGTAATAATAGAGTGTCGAATGATTTAGTTGTGAAAAATATGAACAATAGAGTTGCAGAATTAGAATCATTAAAATTAGAGATTGAGGAAGTTAAGTCTGAATTTGATTCTTTTGTGGCTGGACATCCAGTAGGGGCTTATGCATTGCATAGTGATTTAGTGAAGTCTTTATGTGAAAAGATGGATGTGATGAAAGAGTCTTATAGAAGTTATGAAGAAGCTATAAAGGTTTTTGAAGAGGCGGATGCATTAAATGCAGAGAATTTAAAAGCATTAGATGTTGCAAGTCAGAAGTATGTTTTGGCTCAACTAGATTTAGAAAAAGCAAACAAAGATTTGAGTGATTACTTAGAAGAAATGAAGGGTGTTGAAGAAACAGAAGATAAGAAAAGTGTAAATACAGGGGCACAAACAGCATTCGGATTATATGCATTAGGTGGTGTATTAGGCTTTGCAGGTGTAGCGGTGAGCGGTAAACGTGCTCGTAAAGAAGATTAATCTAGTTAGAGTTAAGACTTGTAGAAAGCAGATTGGAGATAGAATCTGCTTTCTTTGAATGGTAATTGAAAATCATGTTAGAAAAATTGTTATTAATTGATAAGTGAGTTTGTGTTCATATGATGATTTATGGTTAGTTTTTACAAAAATTTAAATGTGTGTTGTTGTTTTGAAAAAAATATTGAACTAAAATGTGGTCAAAACCAAAAGTAGGGAGTGGAATTAAATGAAAAAGAATACTGTTTTAACGGCTGTTGCAGCTACATCTATGTTGTTAACTCAGACAAGTCAGTTTACTGTTCTTGCCAAGGAAGAAGTAAAGAATACTTCGTCTGATGTTGAAAAGCAACTTAGCAAAAAAGAGCTTTTAGAAAAAGATGTTAATGAGGCCCAAAAGAAGGTTGATGATGCGAAGGCATTGTTAGATCAAAAGAAGGCTGAGTTTGAAGAATATTCTAAAGAGAATAAGGAAGCTTTGGATTCTGTAACCAATGCACAAATTACTTATTCAAAAGCAGATCAAAAGGCGAGTGAAGCTATTGATAGTGAAACGCAGGCTAAATTAGCTGAATTAAAAGAAAAACAAGATGAATTGGATAAGGCAATTAGCGAGAAGGAAGCGCTAGAAAACAAATTAAAGGATGAGAATGATAAAAAGGATCAGACACAAGCAGAATATGATACAAAGAAAAAAGAATATGAAGATTATAAGAAGCAATGTACGGATTTAGATGAACTCAACCAAAAAGAGCAAGAATATAAGGATGCTAAAAATGCGTATGAAACAGCTTCAAAAGAGTTAGAGGCTGTTGAAAGCGAAAAAACTTCAAAAGAAAATGCGTTGAATGAAGTTAATGCTCAATTAGAAATCGCAAAAGCAAATTATTCAAATGCAACTTTAGCTAGAGAAAATGCTGAACAAGATTATAAGACAGCTTTGAATGATTATAATACAAAGTTAAAAGAATTAGGTGATGCAGCAACTGAGGAATCGAATGCAACTACAGAGTTAAATTTGGCAAAAGATGCTGCTGATAAGGCACAAAAGGCTTATAATGTTGCCTTAGCTTTTGAGCAAAGTGCACAACAATTGGTAAAGGACAAACAGAGCATTGTAGATGGTCTTAATATAGAAATTAGTAATATCAATTCTAAAATTACTGACTTAGAAGGTCAAAAGGCAGATGTTGCTGCTGCTATTCAAAAGAAAGAAGAAGAATTAAAAAAATTAGAAGAAAATAAAAATACGGCTGATAAAAATGTAACGGATGCAAGTGATAAAATTACTGCTCTAGAAAAGGAATTAACAACATTAGAAAAAGCAATTACTAGTCAAAATACTGTGATTAGTAATATTCAAACTGAATATAATAATAAAAGTGCAGAAGTTAAAAAACTAGAAACCATTGCACAAAATACTGCAGCTACTATCGCAAAAGGTAGTTTGGGATTCTTTGAATCATTGGATCCAACCGACAAGTCTGGGGCTCAAGCTGTTTTAAACGGATACATCCTTGAGTCAGATGGAAAATTAGATAGTGAATTAATTAAGTATACTGAATTGGGTGCTGAAAAAGATGCAACAAGCCTAGAAAATATGAAGGCTGCTATTGAATATTTAAAAGAATGTAATGCGATTCGTGAAAAAGATGGAGTGGCTCCTTTAAAGGTAGATTACTATACTATGGCATTAACTCAGTTAAAGGCAAACTGGTCCGCAAAAACGGATAAAGGTCATTATTCTGGATTATATTGTAATGGTGAAAATATTGCCAATGGTTATGGTGGAGAAAATAATAGTCCATTTAAGGGTTGGTATACCGAAGAAAAAGTAGTGTATGACTATATTTGTAAAAAATATGGAACAGGATTATCTGAATACGAAGCAAATACATATGCTGAACAAATTCAAAATAATCCTACATTATTAAAAGAAGCAATTGATGCTTGTGGATTCTATTATTATACACCTAACAAATATATGACTGAAGATGAAGCTTTGATGTATAACCAAAACTATATTCAAGTTGGACATTATTTTAATGTTATTGAAAAAGGTTTTATATCAACTGGATTTGCGATTAATCAGCATGGAACAATGGGAACAGGTAATTTCTTTGCACAAGATTTTATGTGTGATACGAATACGTCTTATCATAAGCATACGCATATTATTAAAACAGTTGAAGAGTTTGAAAAAGAATTTAATGCTTATTACGATTCACTAATGAATGCACAAGCAAATTATGATAGGGCAAGTGCTGAGTTAAGTGAACTTGCTTCTAATAAGGAAGCTGAAAAAACAAAATTAAGTGGTTTAAATACACAAAAATCAAATAAATTGGTTGAAAAGGGTACTTTAGAAAAGAATAAGAATGAAGCAGAAGCTAAATTAAAAGAAGCTCAGGATGCTTATGATAAATTAAGCAATGAAATTTCTAATATGAAGGCTCCTGGTTATACTTCGACTATTGATGGTCAAATTACGGCGTTACGTAATGATTTAGATACTAAAAATGGAGAACTTGCAAATGCAAAAAGAGATCTTGCTTCAGCTAAATCTGATTTGGAAGCTGCTAGTAAAGGTGTAGCTAAAAAGTTTGATGAGAATACAAAGGCACAAAATGATGTAATTTCTAAAGGTGATAAATTAAGTCGCGTACAGCGTAAAAAGGATGAAACTCAAAAAGCAGCTGATGATCTAAAATTAAAGGTTGATCAATTAAATGCTGATATTCCAGCAAAAAAAGACTTGGAGACCAAGGCTAAAGATGCTTTTGATACTGCAACTTCGAAACAAAAGACTGCATCAGATGCATTGTATATTGCTAAGAATAATGTATTGAGTAAACAACAAGATGTTGATACTAAAAAAGCAACAATGGATGCAAAGAAGAAATTGTATGATCAATTTGTGAATAAGGATCAAGAATTAAATAGATTGTATGATTCTATGAATAAGGCTTTGGATGAATTGGATGAGGCAAATAAGGCTTGTGATTTAACAAATGAAGATATTAAAAATAATTCTACTTTAATTTCGAATTTAAAATCTCGTATGTTAACGTTGAAACAAACTTTAAAAGAATTAGATAATGTTTCTAAGAACTATGCTGAAATCAAGAATAATCTTGAAACAGAAGTATACGTATCTGAATTAGATGATACATTGTTCTTGAACTTACATGGATTAGTTCAGAGTGCAAAAGATTTGTTGGTTAACTATAGAGGTGTTTATGAAGAAAATGCTGATGTTGTTGAACAAAGAAGACAATTGTATTCTGAAGTGTTAGGTTATGAAGCTGATTTGGCTTTATATGAAAAAGGTTTAACTGCAGCAAAAGATAATTTGATCAAGTATTTAGATGTTGAAAAGAAAAAAGAGGAGGCTAATAAAAAGGCTGAGTCTGAAAAATCTTCAACAAAAGTAGTAAATACTAAGAAAAATAAAACTACTGTAAATACGGGTGTGAACACAGATTTTGAATTAAATATGGTTGCGTTAGCATCAAGTATGGGTATTGCCATCTCTTTACTAAAAAAGAAAAAATATGAATAGTTAAATAACCTGTTTTAAAAGTTAACTTATTGAGTATCGTTTCTAAAAAAAACGGTACTCTTTTTATATATTAAGATTTTGGCTTCGGAACAGAGAAATACGACATGTGAAATAGTGCTAAAACATCACAAGATATGAATTATCAGGAACGACAAAAAGGACTATTGAAATAGCCAACATTTTGTATTCATCTTTAGTTGTTGAATTATTTTTTTACAATCATTTTATGATCACATTCAGGGCAGTGCATCATATAGTTTTCTTCAGGTTCATTTGGAAATAA
>NZ_QSPK01000058.1:0-280 GCF_003436425.1 Eubacterium sp. TM05-53 | reverse complement strand
TTCTTCAGGTTCATTTGGAAATAATTCGTCGATCAACCATCTAGGTACTTCTTCTTCGTAACCACATTTTGTACATTTCATCAATACATCTTTTTCTGTATGTTCTGTCATTTCTCTTGTCCTCCAATGGATTATATGTATAAGTATACTGCATAATGGCACCACATTTACATTGAATTGGGTCTCTATTAAAAGAATCTATTAAATGAGTGCGGTATTTGAATTTATTGAGTTTGTTTTTAAGGGCTTTGGTTCTTGTTTCACGAGAATAATCCTTATT
>NZ_QSPK01000057.1 GCF_003436425.1 Eubacterium sp. TM05-53 | reverse complement strand
AAATAGACATCATTAATGTCGAATATATTAACATGTCACCAATGTATCTGTTAAGCCTATTTAAATGTTGTAAAAATAATGCTTATTATGGAATTAAAAATAATGCTTTGGCTTTTATTACTTGTGGTTCCTGGAATTATAAAGGCGTATGAATATTCTATGATTCCATGTTTATTGGCAGAAAATCCTAATATTACTACAGATGAAGCTTTCTCGTTATCCAAACAAATGACTACGGGACAAAAGATGAATCTGTTTGTCTTAGATTTATCTTTTCTAGGATGGTATTTTCTAGGTTTTCTTTGCTTTGGAATTGGAGCGTTGTTTGTGAAGCCATATGATGTAGCTGCGTTTACAGAGGTTTATTTGATTCTAAAAGAATCTGTAAAGAAGGATGAGGGTGTAACGGATATTCAAAGTGATTAGAAATGAAAAACCTCTATTGCTTAATATAACAATATAAATCTATGATGGATAATAAAAGAGTATCACTTGTTTATGGTGATATTTTTTTGATTGTCTGATATGCATTTGTATGGTAGTGAAAATAATGAAAAACGATTGAAAAGGAAGTGAAAAGGTTTACAATGTTAGATATATAGAAAGATTCACCGAGAGTATAAAAGAGATTCAATTATGATTAGATATATAAAAAAGAATAAAATACTATTTTGCTTCACGCTAATAATTAATTTACTAACTTGTTTAACGCCTTTGTTTTTAGCCTATATTATTGAAAATGTTTCTGGCATTTTTTTAAATCAAGATGAGTCTAAAATAACTGTGAGCTTATGGCTGATCATAGCTTTTATGATTTATCAAGCTTTGTTTTCATATTTGAATTCTAGATATAAAGCAAAATATAGACAGAAATTAAGGGCAGACTTATCCAAAGATATTTATCGTAGTATATTTAATCAAAATCATAATGAATTTTATGAGAACTCAATCGGATCATATTTATCTTTATTTACAAATGATGTAAAAATGGTCGATGATAATTATTTCTTTCCTTTTTTGTCAATGATTACTCAATGTGTTGTGTTTTTGTGTATTTGTTTTTATTTAATACATGTAAACTGGACTGTCTTTTTTATGATGGATTTGATTGCTATATTTACGATAGCTGTTCCACGTCTGTTTGCGAAGATATTAAAGAAATCATCTAATCAATTATCTGAACAAAGCCAAGAATATAATTCAAAATTGAGAGAGTTATTTCAATGTTTCGATATCATTCAAGATTATCGTGTTCTACCACATTATATTCGTAAAGGTGAAGAGAATATTGATAATTATGAGAATAAATGTTTCCACTTTAATTTCTTTACTCAGTTAAATACAACATATGCCAATTCCGTAGCGGTGATTGGACAAATGTGTTTTATTTTAGCATTAGCAATATTGAGTTTAAAGGGATATTTTAGGGTCACGTACTTTATGTCTGTGGTGACACTTTCAAATAATTTTATTGATTGCTTGTATACTATGGCCTCATATTATGGAAATTTTGTGGCTATTAAAGGCATTAATGATAGATTGATTAGAATGATTGATAAGAAAGAAGCCGAGAAAACACTTCTTATTTCAGAAAATCAAAATAAAGTTTGTTTTGAACATGTGGGTTTCGGATTTCCAAACAAAGAAGCTATATTCAAGGATTTTTCATTTCAATTTGATAAAGGAAAAAAATATGCGATTGTTGGAGACAGTGGATCAGGGAAGTCGACTTTATTAAAATTGATTTTAGGCTATTATTCAATTCAACAAGGAAGAATTATTTCATTTGACAAAGAACCTGTAATCATTCGACAAGAAGAACATTTATTTTCAGGAACTATTCGAGAAAATTTGTGCTTAGGAGAGAATTTTTCTGAAGAAGATTTGACAAGTGCAATGGAATTTGCGAATATTTCAGATTTAGATCTGAATCAATTTATTTCTGAAGATGCAGGCAATTTGTCAGGAGGACAAATCCAAAGAATATCTATCGCAAGAACAAAACTACACTGTCACAATTTATTGTTGTGTGATGAGATTACATCAAGTCTTGACAGTATTAATACTGAAAAAATAGAAAGCAATATTATAGAATTAACTGATAAAACCATAATTTATGTAACGCATAAGATTCATAAGAAAATGCTACAGGAATTTGATGATATATTGGTTTTATCACATGGTAAACTTGTAGAACATGGATCATTTGAAGATTTGCTTTGCAAGAAGAATTATTTTTACCATTTATTTATGAATCAGTAATGGATTGAATTATTACTGAATATTCCATGGTGACGGAGCCACCCAATCCACGAAGGGAGCCATTTCAATTTATGAAATGACTCTCTTTTTTATTATTCGATTTTTGAATGATCCTCTTGAAAAAAATTCACCTTTTGAAATTGTATAAGATGATTTTTTAATATGATCAAGAATGGTCTCGGTGAGCGGTCTGAGTTTATTTTGGATATGTTAAATCATAAAAAAAGTTATTGAATAAATAAATGACAGGTGATATATAATATGTAAAAGGTTACAGTAAAATATCGCACGCTTACATTACTATGTAAAATAGTTACAGTCAATCTATAAATATACATAGTTACTAGTTATTTTTCGTGTATGATGTGCTGTTACTAAAAAGAAAGTTGGATGAGAAAGATGAAAAATGTAGTTGAGGTGAAAAATGTAGTTAAGAGTTTCAAAGATAAAATTGTATTAAATCATGTTTCTTTTAGTATGAAACCTGGTGAAATAGTTGGTTTTGTTGGACAAAACGGTGCAGGAAAAAGCACACTAATGAAATGTATGTGTAATTTGATAAATATGAATGAAGGAACTATTTCTATTTGTGGGGAAGATGTAGTTAAACAAAGGGAAAAAGCATTATCATATGTTTCGTGTATGATTGAAGGTCCTGGATTATTTGAAAATATGACAGGTAAAGAAAATCTGGAATTAATGGCCACTTTAAATCATGCTTCAAAAGAAAAACTACATGAAATGATGGAGTTTACTCAGATTGGTTCTCAGCTGAAAACTAAGGCAGTATCCCAATATTCCATGGGCATGAAACAAAGAACAGGTTTAGCTGTGGCTTTAATGAAAGAACCTAAAGTATTGTTACTAGATGAACCAATGAATGGATTGGATGCTACAGGGATTCAAGGCTTACGTGAAGAATTGATACGCTTGGCCAAGGAAAAGAATGTAGCTTTACTAATTTCAAGTCATCAGTTAGGTGAAATTGAAAAAATGGCAGATCGAATTATAGGTATCCATTTTGGGGAAATCAAGGAGATTTCCATGGAAGAAAAAGAAAATGTATATGTATTAGAAACGGATAGAAAAATACCAGATCAATCAGACTTGCAAATCATAGAACAAACAGGAAACACCTATAAATTAGAAGTAAATTCTGTTATGGAAGTACTTTCAAATTTAGAAAAGCAAGGGGTTCAAGTGAAGAATATTACTCAAATACACAAAACATTAGAAGATGTATACAATGAGTTTATTCAAGAGGCATCATTATGATGTACGAACTTAAAAAGTTTATCTTTAATAAACGAAATGTCGGTGTATTTGGATTTCTAGTATTCTTTCTCGTTTGTTTTATTGGTTATAACGTATATATGGATAAACACTATAATGAATCTCAAATCAAAATCTATCAAAAGGCCTATCGAATTTCTGAAAACAGAATGGATGAAGCAGGAAGTGAAGAAGAGTCTGAATTTTGGAAAAAGGTGTATCGCAATGCGAGTGGTCTGATCCACTTTTACTACAACAGTGAAAATAAAACAGATGAATTTATAGAATCAAAATTGAGCTGGAATCATTTGATGTTACAGGCAAATAATGAGGGGTATATCATTAATGATTTTGAGAAAAGAGATGTTCAAACTTTGCAGAATGAAACAAAGCAGTTGAAATATCTAAAGAAGAATCATATTGAAATGTTGAATAGTCCATATGAACCTAATACTTTTAATATATTCAATGAACTGTTTAATCAAAAACTGTATTTAGTTGTCATGTTGATCCTATGCATATTATTATGCGATATATTCGGTTTGGAAATGGAAAGTGGGTTTTATAAAAACTTATATGTTTCAAGAATTTCAAAGCAAAAAATACTGTTGAATAAGATGAAGTTTTCATTGTTTGCAGCAGCTTTTTTGATAATAGTGATGCTTTTGATTATCGTTCTTTCTGGATTGATTTTTGGAATTGGAAATTGTGATTATCCGTACTTTTACTTTAATCAGATGTATACAGTGAAAGAAATTGTTGCGAAAAGTATTATTCTATTAGTTGTAGAAAGTGTATTTGTGGTAGGTATATCTTCATTGTTATTTACATGCAGTTTAAATAATGGATTTATTGTAGCTGTAAATCTAATTCTATATGCACTTTTCTTTGTCTTAGGAAATGTAACAGGCTATTCTAGATTCTTTGTGTATATTCCATTTTTACATATTGATTTTGTGAACTTGATTATTCATAAGCAGGTTGTCCTGGCTGCTATTATAAGCTTGATGTATTTTCTGTCTTGTAGTTTGATTTCATTACAATGTTTCAAAAAAAGAGAGTTGGTGAGATAAATGTGGACTTATGTGCTTTTCAATATCAAATCTAATTTAAAGAGGAAAGAAAATCTGATTCTAATCGTACTATTCATCATTTGTGAGATTGCTTTGTTGTTTATTTTGAATACAAAATCATTTACGGAAAGTCCATATCAAACATCACTAGGCATTAGTATAGCAAGTATTTCACAAAAGAATGATCCCAAACTTTACCAAGAATTTATGGATGAAGTAAATTTGATACGTCAGACCATTGATAAGGGGGAGCAGGATGGAAAAGAAAAAAATTGGAAGTCATATTGTGAATATAAAGTAAAGGTGAGTGTGTTGGAAGCACAGTGGTATATGGTGGCTTCAAACATGCCTAATGATTCCTATTTTGAACATGCAGATGTTCTAGAAGAATTAAGGAAGGAATATGGATTACCTGATTTGTCGCAATATGAAAAATTAATTGTACAAAAATCAAATGATATTAATTTATATTTTTGTTCAATGCAGCAGGCTCGTTACTTTGACTACTTGCTAAAACATGATCTTACTCCAATAACATATTCATATGTGGATGCATCCAGTGTTTCACTACAGATAGCTCGATATATATTGCCTGTAGTTTTACCTTTGCTGGTTGGACTTCTATTGTTTCAACAAAGAGAAAGACGAGCAAAGACAGAAAAAACAATTCTAACTATTTCTGGAGTAAAGAAAAAATATGTGAGATGGAATTTGATTTCTGACGTACTTTTTGTTCTATTGGTTGTTTTCCTGCCTATTTTAGTTTATATGATAGTTCTTGTACCTTTTAAAGGTGTATCGAATCTGATCTATCCGGTTTTATATTATAAGCCAGGATTTACTGGTTTTCATTATTGGGATACACAAGGATTGGATCATATTGAGCTTGTGGCAAGTGGACTAACGAATATGAGTGTCAATCAGTTTACAACGCCAGGAATGGAATTGATGCCATTGTGGCAATGTACACTATTTGTAGCATTTGGACTTGTGCTGTCTACAATATTTTATGTCCTACTCATAACTGTATTATCTAAACTTATGAAAAACAAATACTTATCTTTGCTTGTATTTTTAGTTGTCTTGGGTCTTTGTTCTTTTGCATCGCCATTAGGAAACATGCAGAAGATCAATACATTCAATCCAATGTCATACAGAGATTTTGGAATGAACCTATTAGGTACTAGTTATTTTGGATATTTTGCGGGAATTATAATTATTGGACTATATAGTGTAATTTTGTATTTAGTTTCGAAGTGGTGTGCTAAGAAAGTACGCGTTTAATATATCATGATGAAACAATTGAATTATAAAAGTTAGAATAGCTGAGATGAAAAAGATTTGATTTGTTTTTATCGTAACTTGCGGTTAAATAATATATATTCTATGTGATGTACATAGAAAAAGCGCGTTTAAGAGTACTAAAAAATGAATTTTGACACCCTTAAATGGCATTTATGTTATTATTAGCTTAAACAAACAGTGTTGAAAGGTTAAATGATTATGAATAATCGATTTTATGGTGAACTCATCCTTCTTTTGATTGCTTGTCTTGTTGCACTTCCACTTCAATTTATTCCTAAACTAAAAGAGAACAAGAAAGTAGAAATAATTTTTGGCCTCGTGGTTTTTGCTGTGTTTGGTATTTATGCTACGTATACAAGTATCAAAGATAATCCTAAAGTGGACGCTAAATTGGGTGAAAATTATATAGAGTTTAAAAAGAATGAAGTTATTTCGCTTAATAATATAGAAGATGTTCAGTTTTATGATAACGTAAAGTTTGAGATTGTAGCTAATGGCTATCGATGGGGTAATGATGATTATTATTCTGGAGATGCCAATGTAAATATAAAAAAAGGTGAAAAAACTTTAAAATACATATATAAGGGTAAAGTGTATATCAATGCGAATAATAAAAGTTATATTGTTCTTAATGAAAAAGGTACAACCAAGTTTTACGTGTTTAATTTGGGTACGAAAAAGAAGACAAAACAAATGTATTATGAATTACTTGAGCATGCGCATTGAGATTTATAAAAGGCAGAATGAATATGAGAAAATGGCGAAAAAAATTTATTATATGTTTGATGATTGTATTTGTATTTTTGAGTGGGATTTTTTATATAAATAGGAAATCAATAGGATATGTTTTAGATTATTTATATTTTATACGTGTGGTTGAAACAAATTCTTTTAGGTTAAATACTATTCCGACTTTAGATACAAAACAAATATATTTAAATAAGATAATGAATTGTAAAAATGATCGTGAATTTTTAAATGACTTAATTGAATTTTATTTCAATTATGAGACAAAAGGCCATTTCAATATTGTAGATGTGGATTCATATCATAGAATACATCAAGTGTATAAGAATTTAATTCAAGACAAAAGAATCAGTAAGAATAACTGGAATTATAAGAAACTAATGGATAAAGAGGTGTTTGATTCGTATTCCAAACTAGGAAAAGGCACTTCTTATTTGCATGAAGAAAATGATAGAGGTGTTGATTGCTATGAAGACAAAGAATTCTTTGTGATTGAGTTTCATTCTTTTGATATAAGTATGTTAAATTCATTGGCTCAAATAAACAAAGAGCTTCAAGACTTTCATGGGGATAAAATAATAATCGATATTTCAGATAATGAAGGTGGATCGGATATTGTATGGAAAAAGTTAGTGTCTTATTTAAGTGGAGTAGATTATAGATATAAATCTAAAATAACAGGGCATGGAAAGGCATCGAAAAAATATGTGGAATCGTATGACATAGATGTTCAAGGAAGTGAATCTAAGTTTTCATATATAGATTGCATAGATATTCAATCAGAGAAATTGTTTGATTTTAAAAAAGTTTATTTGATTATGGGTGATAAAACTTTTTCTGCAGCCGATTCATTTGCCAGATTTTCCAAGTCCACTGGATTTGCGACAGTAATAGGTAAAGAGAGCGCCGGATTTGGAACGGGTTTAGATCCTATGTTATTAAAATTGCCGTATACGAATGTGTTAGTTATGTTAGATTCAGTTGGTAAATATCCTGAAACAACAAAGCCAAAATATCAATTAAATAATATTTGTATTAAAGATGTTGAGCAATATATAGTTACAAATAATATATAAAAAAAGCACCTGGCAAATGCTAGGTGCAATCTTTGACAAATGGTGGTCTCAGTCGGAATCGAAAAGCAATTTTGTTTATAATGGACTTTATTGTTATTTCTACTTTATATAAAGGTACAACAATTCAAGAAAATGCATAAAATTCTGTTGTTTTTATCTTTTTTTGGAAATTTTTTGATAAAATTTTGCAATAAAATCAGTGTGGATTATCTTGTGTTATATTGAATCAGTTGATTTATGGAATTGTTATTTTATGCTATTTGTTTTTATGGGAAAATGAATATACTACTTGAGCTCATTTGCCATGAGATAATATGAATGATATTAAGTAAATCATAACTGTCACTTAATTTAGCTTGCGTTCATTTGTGTGTTTTTATGCTTTCATACTGACGTGTTACAGTTATATTGTAATGAAAAAAGTGCTGTGATAGAATTTAATAAAATAAGTTTCTAACAGAACGAGTAAAGTGAACAAAAGGAGTAAGAATAATATGTTTGATTTAAAATTATTTCGTAAACAGTTAGAAGAATCGAGGAATATACACGAATGTGAACTGCCACCATTACCGGAAGTGGAAGAAGGAGAGACGTATTTGTTCATCAGTTATTCCCGTCAGGATTATAAGAAAGTATATCTGGATATGGCGGAGTTATATCTAATGGGCGTAAGGTATAAGTATGATCGAGAACTTCAAAGAAATGGTTCTTGGGACCAAAGTTGGTTTGATGATGTTCGTTTCCATTATTTGGAAGATCCTAATTGTGTAGGAGTCATTTTTTATATCAGCGAAAATCTACTTGCAAGTAGTAGTGTACTAGCTGAAATTAGGTCAATCAGAGAAAATCATATAAAATATATTGGTGTAAATTTAACAAATATATCCATAATGCAGAATATCGGAATGGTAATGAATAAAAAAGGAACTGCATTAGAAATGAGCGATGTTACAATGATGCTTGATACGTTCAATGACAAGATTACATACGTGATGTATTCACAGAAAAATCATGTAGGTGATTTTGTAGAGAGACTTAGAAAAGAGTTTGATGTAGTAGAGGATACCACAAAAATAAAAGAAAAAATGAGTGGATTGCCATATGATGATGGTATCAATTATCAAGAGGCGTTTAAAATATTTGGTACTTCAGTAGTTATTAAAAATTTAGAAAATCAAACAGGAGAAAATGATTGGGGTTGGGGTCCTGAAAGAGAATTGTTTACTACAAAGAATCCGCCCATACCATCAAGAATCAATTCAATCGTAGATAATCCTGTATGGGGAGATGAAAGACGCTTTGTGAGTATAAAAGATATGTCTACTAACGAAGTTTTTCATAACGATGCAATAATTGAACCAGGGAAAAAATATGAAATTCAGATAAATTATTCCATCAGTGGAGATCCAGCAATGAACCAACTTGGCATTGGTATGGCTACAAATACTCGTATGTATGTACGAATGTCAGACAGAATATCTTCGGATGTTTCAGGGGGCATTCAGGCGGTTATTTCCTCCGATAATTTAGTCAAAAAAGTATGGGATGGAATTCAGTTGAAAACAATGTCTCGAAATCCAATAAAACTGACATATGTCACGGCAAGTGCAAAGATTTATAACTTCGGAGAAGCTAACGGACAGTTGTTAAGTGATATTGCTCTTTTCGGTACAAATGGCATCCTATTAGGATTTAACAAATTGATTGGAAATGTACCCACAGGTATGAAATATTCAGGTTGCGTTACTTATCATATCTATACACAACAGCCAAGAACATGGATAGAGCAAAAGGTTACGCATAATGGATTATACAAAATAGAGGAAACAGCTCTTCCAGGAGATACATTGACCTTAAGGATTTGCTTTATAAACCGTGGAAGTTCAGATGTAGGTCAAGTGGTTTTTATTGTAAAACTATCCGAAGGTCTATCACTAGTTCCAAATACAACATATTTGTATAACATATGTAATCCGGATGGAGTACTGATGCCGAATGTATTAGATAAAAATGGCTTTAAGGTAGGAACCTATGGACCAGGAGCGACAGCAGAGATTTTATATCAGGTTCGGGTTGATAATAATCTCAAAGTTGGCGTAGAGCTTTGTAGCAAAGCATTTGTGTATTATTGTGATGGAGTTGGTGGAATGGATAGTATCCACAGCACAAGTGTGATTAAAGTTGTATCTGATAGAACAAAGGAAGTTCTTCAAAAGACAGCAAAAGTTCAAGTAACAGAAGATAAAAAACAACCAAAAGATGGCATAGGAACAATCTCATATAAAGAAGGCATCTATACAGGAGAACTAAGAGATGGAAAGCCACATGGACATGGAAAATGGACTGATGATAAAGGTTTTGTTCGTGAAGGTAATTTTGTTGACGGAAAGATGGAAGGGCATTTTGTATGCTTCGATGAGGTAGGATCTTGGAACGAAAAATATATAAATGACAAGAGAATATTTAAGTAGTTTTTTCTTACTTATGATAATGACATCTATATGAAAGAATGTAGGTGTCTTTTTTTATTAGACGCTTTTTTCAAAGAAATAGTTGATGTACATGAATATGTACAGTAGTTTTACATCTTTTAGCTATTCTTTACTTGTAAGAGGTAATGAATATGCTTATAACAAAAGAATTCCTAGATCGTTTATCCCCAGTAGAAATTACATTTATCAGATGTAGCATCGACAAACTATACAAAGATAAAGAAAAACATGAGACAACAAACTACGAGAATGTTAATTTGCATGTCGAATGTTGTCCTCATTGCGGTTCTGTACGCTTTGTTAAGAATGGCCTTAATCCTCATCATAAACAAAAATATCGTTGTAAGGATTGTAACAGTACATTTATGGTTACAACAAATACAATGTTTACTCATTCTAAGACTTCCTTTGATATATGGAGTACTTTTATTGCAGGAGAACTTAATAACTTAACACTTCAACAACAGACAGTAGAAACAGGCCTTACTCAAATAACTTGTTTTAACATGCGCCACAAGCTCTACAAGGCTGTATCAAGAATTCAAAGAGAATCTAAACGGAGTGGTTTAGTTGAACTTGATCCATCTTATACAAAGATAAACCTAAAAGGGACAAAACAAGAAAATATGCCTAGATATAGCAAACATAGAGGTAAAGGCAAGAAAATTTATTCTAAGCAATTACCTGGAACACGCAGACATAAAGTATGTGTAGTAGCAGCTATAGATGAACATGATAATGCCGTACAACAAAAAAAGAAAATTTGACATAAAAAAGCGCTACATAAGCGACATTTGGAATATTTATGATTTTACAACTGTCGAACTACCGTAATCACAAATGTAGCTTCTTACACCTTAATTAGGTCACAATACTCCTTTGCAATTTTTATATATTTTTAATTGTTATATTTATTGTTTTAATCATAGAAATATCTTTTAACTTTGTGATAGACTTAAATCATAATAGGAGGTTTTTATGGATTACCGTTTATTAGCATCTTTAATAACTTATATTGGTATTATCATTTTTTGCATCTATATTTATAAAAACTATATTCATTCTTTATATTTTGAAAACAAGAAGAAACAACAAAAAATAATTGTCGGATTTATTTTAATATTGGTATTAGTTTCAATAACTTCATCATTTATTTCAAATTATTTGAATAACGCGAATTATTGGTTGATTATCTATAATACCTTGGGAGCTTTCTTAAACTTTGATAAAAGTATCGAAACTGATAATGTTTTAGTTCAAACTCTTTCTGACATTGCAAGGATGACAGCAATATTATCTACAGCTAGTTTTATTGGCGGAGAATTCTTCTCTTACATATTAAGAAGAAATCAAAAATTACTTGCAATCCGAAAATATAAAAAAATAATTGCTGTATATACCGATTATGATGAAGACAGTTCTTTTATTAAAAAGATACATAAAGATGGTTATTATGTGGTAGTTATAAAAGATAATTATGATTTTTATAATAACACTGAATATAATTTAATTATCTTTCAAAACGATTGTGAAGGAATTAACTTCTATGCAAAATATAAAGATAAATTTTTAAATAAGAAAGTTACTTTAGTATTAAATGAGTATGATAGCTCTAGTTTGAACCAAGATGAAGTAAAGATATTAAATATTAGTCAATTAATTGCTAAAGACTATTGGTTATCATCTCATTCATTAATCCAATATTTTGATAGTTGCAATGACAATAAACATCTTGATATTGCAATAATAGGCTTAAATAATATTGGTAAAGATATTTTTAAAACAGCTATACTAGATAATATCTATAGTACTAAGCAACAAATTAATTATCATTTATGGGGTAATATAAACGATTTTGAATCAATTAACTATGATATTAATGGTAGCGCAGATCGCATTTTGTCATATGATAAGATTATTTATCATGAAGAATATGTATTAAATCAAAAATCATTGAATTGTTTAAATAAATGCCAAAGAATAATAATTTGTGATTCTAAAGATTCTTATGTATGTCAAGAAATAATTAGAAAAAATAATAACGCTAATGATATCCATCTATATGATAATGATCTAGCAATTCTTATGTCAGTAACGAATAATATTAATTCTATGAATGTTAGTTCTTTTGGTTCTTTTGATAATTTCTTTTCATTTGAAAATATGTTTGAAGAAGATAAAGAACTATTAGCGAAGAAAATAAATATGTTTTATCAAAAAGAATATAATCCTAAAGCTAATGATTTAAATGAAGAATGGTATAAAATTGATGGTTATTCTAAAAGATCATGTATTGCTTGTGCCGATTATAGTAAAGTAAGAAAATTATATTTAAAAGATAATAAAGTAAATGGTAATATCGATTCAATCTTATGTGAGTTAGAGCATAATCGTTGGTGCCGTTTTATGATAATTGAAGGTTATAGTTATGATAGTGAATTAGAGAAATTAACTAAGAAAAGAGACGCCATTAATAAAAAACATGGTTGTCTTGTACCTTTTGACAGATTAAGTGATTATGAAAAATTAAAAGATTTGAATGTATTAAAATATATCGATAACGAAGACTAACAAAAGACTTTAAAGGAGATAATTATGGGTTTTATGCATTATAAGACAAGAGGACAATCAACTCCACAAGGAAAACAACACGTCTTTTTCTCAGCACATCCAATTGATCAAGAAAAATACTTTGAAGAATTATCAAACGAAATATTAAAAGTGATAAACTGCGCTATTTGGTATGAAGATGATACTATTGAACAAAATGCAAAACATGCAGTAGAAAATGATCATCTCAAGGTGTTATCAAGAATGCGCCTTTTAGTAGTGCCAGTTACTTCAACCCTTTTGTTTTCCAATTGTGAAACACTGACAACAGATATTATTTATGCGAAAGACAAACATATTCCAATCCTACCGATTATGATGGAGCCAGGTTTAGTTAATGAATTTACAAAGCGATTTGGTACAATTCAATTCTTAGATAAAACTATAATTGATCCAACCGCTATTAGCTACGAAAGAAAACTTGAGTCAATGTTGACTGAATCACTTGTAAAAGAAGAAATTACCGATAAAATTAAAAACGCTTTTGATGCCTTTATTTTCTTGAGTTATCGTAAAAAGGATCGTGAATACGCCAATAAATTAATGCATTTGATACATGAAAATCCTAGCTGTGAAGCTTTTGCATTCTGGTATGATGAATATCTAGTTCCTGGCGAAGAATTTAATCAAGCAATCAAAAAAGCCCTTGAGAATAGTGATCTTTTCGTGCTTTCAGTGACACCAAATCTTGTAAACGAAGAAAACTATGTACAAAAGATTGAATATCCAATGGCAAGAGAATTGAATAAAACAATTCTTCCAATAGAAATGGTATCAACCGATAAAAATAAGATGAATGAACAATATGCTCACATACCTTCTTTGATTGAAATGAATGATACTACACTTATTACCGACACAGTTATAAACGCTCTTAAATCATGTATAAAGGAACAACCTAGCGATTCATCAGAACATTCCTTCTTCTTAGGACTTGCATACCTTGGCGGCATTTCTGTTGAAAGAGATGAAAAGAAAGCCCTTAAGCTAATAAAAAAAGCAGCAGAAGGAGATTTGCCTCAAGCATATGAGAAACTAGCCATCATGTATCGTAATGGTGATGGGGCTAAACAAGATTTAGTAGAGTCTATTAAGTGGTTAGAGAAACTCTTTGATAACTATAAAGAATGTTTTGAAAAAGAACCATCAATAAAGAATTTTGAAAAGTTATTCTCTGTCGGCCGTGACTTTGCTGGTCGAGCCATAATGTATTCAAATGATTATAAGACACAAGCGAAAGTTATCGAGGATTTGGTTTCTTTAGCTCAAAAGTGTCATGTAAGTAGTGAAAAAGAAATAGATGATTTAAAACTTATTCAATCAAAGATAGATATGATTAAAGCGATAGATGCTGCCACCAATAGAGGTAATCTTGACGAAGAAGAAAATGACCTTTGGAGCGCTAAGGACAGGCTTGATCGTAATAACCCAAAACATAAAAAACTCCTTCTTGAAATATACTCTGACCTATTGATTCACTATGGTGAACATAGAATTGATGAAGATAGAGCAGATTACTGGGGGGAAGTTGCATTAAACTTAGCTGATGAACTTTATAAAGAGACAGGCGATGTCTATTATAAATTCACGAAAGGGGATATTTATACAAAACTTGGAAGAATCAAATTTCGTACTGGAAGTTATAAACTAGCTAAAGACTATTATGAGTTCGCTGAAAAAATATTTAGAGAAGTCAATGATGAACAACTTGATAAGAAAAATCTTATTTCACATGTATCTATTGCTTTACTAGAAACGGGACGATCATATGATGCGATGGGACAGTATTTAAAAGCCAAGGCCAAATATGAGGAAGCATTAAGTCTAGATCAAGAGATGGAGAAATATTTTCCCCAATCATCTACCGTAAAATCAAATATCTCTACCGTTTTAGGTGATATGGCTATTAATGCTGCAAATCTAAAAAATAATGAAGCAGCAAATAAATATGCTCGTGAAGCTTATGAAATCTCTAAAACAATTTTTGAGAAAACTGATTCAGATGATATGTTACTAAACTTCATCGCTGCATGTGATACATTGGGAAGCTTTGCAGGTGATTTTGATGATCAAATGAAATATTTAAGAGAAATGTTGGAATTATCATTAAAATTTGTTGAACGTCGTGATGATTTCATGACAAGAGATACGTTAACACAAAGCTACTTTAAGGCTATTGATGTTTCGCTAACTTATAAGAATTATGACGATGCTCTTGAACTAGCCAAAAAAGCCTTCGATGTTTGTGAAAAACAATGTCAAACTAATCCGGGTGAATACACCAAGAAAAGAATGTTGATGGCTGTTCAATTACTAGGCAAAGCGCTTAGAAAAAAGCATCCGTTTAAATGGATAATAATGTCTGCTAAATATATTGAACGTTCAAACGAAGTATTAAAAGATTGTTAGTAAATATAATATATAAATACTATATTCTTGTTTAGTTGGTGGAGGTTATTGGTATAGTGGTGCAACTATTAAAATTCGATAATTTTATAATAAGAAAGAGGGCGTTTTAAATGAAAAAATATGGGGATGCATTCTTAGTGATCATAGGATTATTAATTATTGTTGGGACAGTAATTTGTTATTTATTCTATAATTTAAATTCAACTACAATGTATGCTGTTGATTGCCAAATTAATTGCTAACACAGTATTCAAATTAAATTGTACACATAA
>NZ_QSPK01000056.1 GCF_003436425.1 Eubacterium sp. TM05-53 | reverse complement strand
GTGTGCTTCGATTGGTGTTTTTATATCAACATTGATGTATTAATTTTCTAATGTATTATTGCGGTTGTTTTATTTGTGGTAATGGTGTTTTTCTCACATCCACTCGCTATACTTATGCAAGCACCCAATGAAGCCGTTTCATTAACATCAACTTATGTAAAAATTTGTGGAGCAGGAATTTTCTTTATCGTAGCTTATAATGTATTATCAGCTATATTTCGAGGGCTAGGGGATAGTAAATCACCTTTGATTTTTGTGGCAATCGCATGTGTAGTCAATATTATTGGTGATCTTATCTTTGTGGCAGGCTTCCATATGGATGCTGCTGGAGCTGCCATTGCGACTGTACTTGCCCAAGCTATAAGTGTAGTACTAGCACTTGTTATGTTAAAAAGACGAGAGCTTCCTTTTTGCTTAACTGGAAAAGATTTTAGATTAAACCATCAATGTAGAAGATTTTTAAATGTCGGTTTACCTTTAGCTCTACAAGAGTGTCTAACACAATTGTCATTTTTAGCTTTGTGCGCATTCGTGAATCGACTAGGACTCGATGCTTCTTCAGGCTATGGTGTAGCTTGTAAAATTGTGAACTTTGCGATGCTTGTACCAAGTGCATTGATGCAGTCGATGGCTAGTTTTGTATCGCAAAATGTGGGTGCGGGTAAAGAAGATCGAGCTAAAAAAGTATTGTTTACGGGGATGTCTGTGGGTATATTTGTCGGAGCGTTTGTATTTGTAGGTGTTTTCTTCTTTGGAAATACATTAACATCCAATTTTACAACGGATTCCTCTGTCATCTTAAAAGGGTATGATTATTTAAAAGGATTTGCCCCAGAAACCATTGTGACAGCCATTCTATTTAGTATGATTGGATATTTTAATGGTCATGAAAAAACAGTATGGGTCATGATTCAAGGTGTTATTCAAACACTTCTTGTTCGTTTGCCACTCGCTTATATTATGAGTATTCAACCTAACGCAAGTCTTACATATATTGGTTTGGCCGCTCCTGTTGCGACTTGTTTTGGAATTGTATTAAATGTTATCTATTATCATAAAATGAAAAGACATATGGCTTAATTGTCATATGTCTTTTAAATAATATTAAAATGTTTTAATGCACTGACTATTCCATCTTCTTGTACAGAATCTGTAATGTAGTCAGCTATAGCTTTTACATTATCTTTGGCATTACCCATCGCAACACCTGTACCAACATATTTCAACATGGAAATATCATTTCCACCATCACCAAAGGCCATGGCTTCATCCTTTTTGAAATTGAAGTAATCTAATATTTTTTGAATGCCTATATCTTTTCCACCGTTACAAGGAATGATGTCACAAGCTTTATGCCACCAGCGAGCCACTTTTAATGTGGTTGTGTTTTCTAAAATCAATTCATCTTGATTTTCTGTCGTGGCAACCATCATTTGATAGATTTCTTCATCCATAAATTCGTTAAACTCATCAATCACATGAACATGCTGGTTGGCAATCATAAAATATTCTTCTAAGATTTCATCATCAAAATTACATCCCATTTTATTGATTCCAGCTAAGGTAACGGCTTTATTTAATTTCTTGGCGTTATCTACAAATGTTTGAATATCCGTTTTATCCATTGGATTTTTGTAAATCAATTCATTATTTGTGTAACAATAAGATCCATTAAAAGAAAGAACTCCATCAAATTCAATACCATGAAATTTAGGAACGACAAATGGTGGTCTTCCCGTGGCTAAAATGATTTTGATGCCTTTTTCCTTAACTAAATTTAATGCGTCAACGAGTTCTTGGTGCATTTCCTTTTGACCAAGTTCTAAAAGTGTGCCATCAATATCAAAAAACAATATTTTAATCATAATCATTTCTCCATTCCTTTCTATTTTAGCATTATTTTGGCAAATTTGATGGATTTTGTGTATAATACAGAAATCAGGGAGGGTATGTATGAGTACATTTAAGCGTTTTTTACAATATTATAAACCATATAAAGGGATTTTCTTTATGGATCTATTTTGTGCACTTGTCATGTGTATTGTCGATCTTTCTTTTCCTTTGATTCTAAGTTATTGTACAGAATCATTCTTTTTGAAATCATCTAATGAAATTCTAAAAGGAATTATCGTGTTAGGAATCGGTTTACTTGTCATGTATGTGATACGCGCATTGTGCCGTTATTACGTAAGTTGTCAAGGCCATGTGATGGGAGCCAACATGGAAAGTGATATGCGACAAGACTTATTCAATCAATATCAACGTTTATCTTTTTCTTATTATGATAAACACAATACAGGCGTTATGATGTCTCGTGTTGTTTCAGACTTGTTTGATATTTGTGAGTTTGCACATCATGGTCCTGAAAACTTATTTATTTCATTATTTAAAATTGTCGGATCTTTCATTATTTTGGCTACGATTTATTGGCCATTGGCATTGATTCTTTTAGCTGTGACAGTCGTGATGATGGCGTTTAGTTATTCTCAAAACAAAAAGATGCGAAGAACCTTTATGGAAAACAGAAAGAAGATTGGTAGTGTGAATGCAAGTCTTCAAGATTCCTTAGGTGGAATTCGTGTTGTACAGTCTTTTGCGAATGAGGATATTGAAATTGATAAATTTAATCATTCGAATATGGAATTTTTGGAATCTAAAAAAGACAATTATCGTGTTATGGGTACATTCCAGGGAGGAAATAATTTCTTCCAAGGACTTTTATATGTCACAATCATTGTGTTTGGTGGGCTGTTTATCGCTAATGGGGATTTAAACCCAATCATACTTGCTACGTTTGCCCTATATATTAATGTCTTTGTTTCTCCAATTGAAGTGTTGGTCGAATTTACAGAAATGTTCCAGAAGGGATTTTCTGGATTTAGACGTTTTGAAGAAGTTATGAATGAGATTCCTGAAATTCAAGATTCTAAAAATGCCCAGGATTTAAAAGATGTTTCTGGAAATATTGATTTTGATCATGTATCTTTCCAATATAATGATAATGAGAAAGTTATTGATGATGTAAATCTACATATCAAGGCCGGTGAAAAAATTGCCTTAGTAGGACCGAGTGGTTCTGGTAAGACTACACTTTGTTCATTGTTATCGCGTTTTTATGATGTCACAAGTGGTTCTATCTCAATTGATGGCCAAAATATTAAAGATGTAACATTAAAGTCATTACGTTCTAATATTGGTTTAGTACAACAAGATGTATATTTGTTTACAGGAACAATTGAACAAAATATCGCATATGGTAGACCCAACGCAAGTCATGAAGAGATCGTAGAGGCAGCAAAAAAGGCAAATATTCATGATTTCATAATGTCTTTACCAGAAGGGTATGATACTTTCTGTGGAGAAAGAGGTACGCGTTTATCGGGTGGACAAAAACAGCGTATTTCAATTGCGCGTGTTTTCTTAAAAAATCCTAAGATCTTGATTTTGGATGAAGCTACGAGTGCTTTGGATAACGAGAGCGAGCGTATTATTCAAAAGAGTCTAGAAGATTTAAGTAAGAATCGTACTTGTATTACGATTGCCCATCGTTTATCTACTATTCGTAATGCGGATGAGATTGTCGTCATCGATGCGACGGGTATGCATGAGCGTGGTACGCATGATGAATTGATGAAATTGAATGGTACTTATGCGAAATATTATAAGCTTCAATTTGAGGGGTTAAATTAACAGGCATGCAAATGTCTGCTTTTCTTGTATCTTTGAAAAAAAAGTGTTAAAATTTTATCTGTAAATGAAAGCGTTTTTCGCTTGTTTTAGGAGGAATTTATCATGTTAAAAGGGATAGCGGCAAGTGCTGGTGTATCTGTAGCTAAAGTCTACAAATTAGAAACACCAAAAGTTGTTATTGAAAAAAAAGCAGGAGTAGCTGAAGAAGAAGTAAAAAAATTCGAGGATGCTCTAGAAAAAACTAAAAAAGATATCGAAGGAGTAAAAGAAAGAGCAGCTAAACGTTTAAGCGATGAAGAATTAGCTGTATTCGATGCTCACTTGATGATGGCTGGTGACCCTGAATTAGCTGGTCAAATTAAAGCTATGATCGAAAATGATGGTGTAAATGCTGAATATGCAACTGAACAAGTAGCTAACCAAATGGTTGAAATGTTCGAAAGCATGGATAATGATTATTTCCGTGAAAGAGCAGCTGACATTAAAGACGTTACTTTCCGTTTAAAATGTAACTTATTAGGATTAACAATTCCTGATTTAACAAGCATTGCTGAAGATTCAATCATCGTTGCTCACGACTTGACTCCAAGTGATACAGCTCAGTTAAATGAATTTGTTAAAGGTTTCGCTACTGAAATCGGTGGTAAAACATCTCACTCAGCTATCATGGCTAACTCATTGGAAATCCCTGCAGTTGTAGGATGCCCAGGTGTATGTGATGCATGTAAAACTGGTGATACTTTGGCATTAGATGCATTAGATGGTGTTGTTGAAATCAATCCGGATGAAGCAACAATTGCTAAATATGAAGCTAAGGCAGCTGCTTATTTAAAAGAAAAAGAAGAATTAAAAGTATTGAAAAACGAAAAATCTGTAACTACAGATGGACACGAAGTTGAACTTGCTGGTAACATCGGTGGATTCAAAGATGTTGAAGGTGTATTAACTAATGGTGGTGAAGGTGTCGGATTGTTCCGTACAGAATTCTTATACATGGATTCAGATCACTTCCCAACAGAAGACGAACAATTTGAAGCCTACAAACAAGTATTAGAAGGTATGCAAGGTAAAAAAGTTGTTGTACGTACATTAGACATTGGTGGAGATAAACACTTATCTTACTATGAGTTCCCTCAAGAAATGAACCCATTCTTAGGATATCGTGCAATCCGTCTTTGCTTAAAAGAAACAGATATTTTCAAAACTCAATTACGTGCATTGTGCCGTGCATCTGTTTACGGAAGACTTTGCATCATGTTCCCAATGATTGCTACAATTAAAGAATTCCGTGATGCGAAGGCAATCTTCGAAGAAGTTAAGGCTGAATTAGTTGCTGAAGGTGTTGCAGTCAGTGACAGCATCGAAGTAGGTATGATGGTTGAAATTCCTGCTGCTGCAGTTCTTGCTGATCAATTTGCGAAATATGCAGACTTCTTCTCAATCGGTACAAATGACTTGATCCAATACTCAATGGCTGCTGACCGTATGTCTGAACACGTTTCTTACTTGTATCAACCATACAACCCAAGTGTATTACGTTTAGTTGCTAACACAATCAAAGGTGCTCACGAACATGGTAAATGGGTTGGAATGTGTGGAGCTATGGCTGGTGAACCACATGCAGTTCCTATCTTATTAGGTTTAGGTCTTGACGAATTCTCAATGAGTGCTACTCAAATCTTAAAGGCTCGTAAGGTTGTTAAATCTTTAAGCTATGAAGAAATGCAAGGATTAGCTCAAGAATGCTTAAATAAAGACACTGCTGATGAAGTTTTAGAAACAGTTAAAACTAAATTAGGTGAATAATTGATTCGGGGTTCTATTGAACCCCTTTTATTTTGTAGGGGGAATATATGAAGCTTATATGGAAATATTTAATGAAATATAAGAAATGGTTCTTGTTGGATTTTATAAGTGTATTTGGGTTTGCCCTTGTAGAACTTGGAATTCCAACTATCATTTCAGATATGATCGACCATGGTATCGAAACACAAGATATAGCCTATCTATATAGTCGTTTTGGTTTAATGGCCTTGATCAGTGTCATTGGTGTAAGTGGAGTTGTATTACTTGGGTATTGTTGCTCAAAAATATCGACAAATATTACGCGCGATATTCGTAATGACGTTTTTGAACATGCACAAGCGTTCTCGGCTGCTGAAATGGAAAAGTTTGGTGTATCGAGTATGATTACACGTACGAATAATGATGCTTATCAAATTATGTTGTTTTTAAATGTTATTTTAAAATCCGCGTTATTAACGCCTGTTATGATGTGTGTTTCGGTCATGTTGATTTTAAAAATCTCTTTAGAATTATCCTATGTAGTCTTAGCAACGATTCCTGTTGTTATTTTGGGTGTGATCATTGTTGCCAAAGTGAGTGAACCATTGAGTGAGAACCAACAAAAATCGATTGACCATATCAATCAAATTCTTAGAGAAAATATTACAGGAATTCGAGTGATTCGTTCTTTTAATAAACAAGAGTATGAAAAGAAACGTTTCTCAAAAGAAAATGATTTCTATCGTGATCAAAGCGCAAAATTATTTAAATTGATGTCTTGTACAGAACCATCTTTTTTCTTTTTGATGAATATCGCAACCGTACTTGTATATTATTTAAGTTGTACTTTATTAAATTCAAATGCGGTTACCTTAGGAAATGTAGTGGCCTTTGTTGAATATTTATTCCACGTTATGATGTCTGTGCTGATTTTTTGTATGGTATTTATGATGTATCCTAGAGCGAATGTATCAGCTAAACGTATTATGGAAGTGTTAGATACAAAGCCAAGTATTGTCAACGACAAAGATTGTATCCAATTGGATTCCATTCAAACATTAAGTTTTAAAGATGTTAGTTTTTCTTATGCAAATGGTGAAGAAGCAGTATTAAAGGATATTGATTTTTCATGTCATAAAGGACAAAAAATTGCCGTGATTGGTAGTACGGGATCTGGTAAGAGTACATTAGTCAAATTGATGAATCGTTTTTATGACGTAAGTCGTGGAATGATTGAAATTAATGGCGTGGATATTCGTAAATATGATTTAGAGAGTTTGCGTGCTCAAATTGGATATGTAGCTCAAAAAGCACATATGTTTAAAGGAAGTATTCAATCGAATATTTGTTTTGGAAAACCAGATGCAAGTGATGAGGAAATGGTTCATGCTGCAACCGTTGCGCAGGCAAGTGATTTTATTTCCAAAAGAGAACATGGCTACTTGGATGAAATTGCGGAGGATGGAACCAACATTTCGGGCGGACAGAAACAAAGACTTTCCATAGCTAGAGTCATCTTAAAGAAACCTTCACTTTATATTTATGATGATAGTTTTAGTGCTCTAGATTTTAAAACGGATGCAACACTAAGAAAGGCATTAAAACCTGAAGTCAAGGATGCAATCTTCTTTGTGGTTGCCCAAAGAATTTCTACCATCATGGATTCGGATATGATCATTGTTTTAGATGAAGGTCAGATCATTGGAATGGGAACACATACACAGTTGTTAAAGGATTGTCGTGTATATCAAGAGATTGCACATTCACAATTAACACAAAAGGAGTTGGATGATTATGAAAGAAACTAAGAAAATGAAGTTTACTGAATGTCTATCTCATCTGTTTGTGTTTATTAAACCATATCGTTTTAAGTTGTTGTTTGGAATTTTAATGGTTATTACAGCCCAAGTGACTTTCGCCTTAAATCCAACTGTTGAAGGTATGATCACAACGCAATTAGCTAAAGATATATCGGCTCATCAACCTATTCAGGTAGATAAAGTTGTACATATATTATGTATCTTATTTTCTATCTATATTGTGAAGACAATATCGCAATTTTTAATGGCCATCTTTATGACGGATGCGATTCAAAAAACAATGTTTGATGTGCGTAATGCGATTGAAGATAAAATTCATCATTTACCGGTATCTTATTTTGATCAAGAAAAGACAGGGGAGTTATTATCGCGTATCACAAATGATGTAGATACATTATCGAATGCTTTGCAGCAAACTTTATCACGTGTGATTTCGGCTGTATGTACATTTACTTTTGTGTTATTTATGATGCTAAGAATTAATGTGTTAATGACATGCATCATTTTAGTGGCTTTACCTATTATTGCGCTTTTATCAAAATTTGTAGTGAAAAAATCTCAGCCTCTATTTGATGATCAACAAAATACATTAGCGGATTTGAATGGTACCATCAATGAATTGTATGATGGATATAGTGAGATTCTATCTTATAATCAACAAGAACATGCATTAGAAAGATTTCAAAAGGATAATGAAAGAATGCGTGTATCTAGTTTTAAAGCGCAGTTTGTATCGAGTTTGATCAATCCATTATGTTCTTTGATTACTTATTTAAGTATTGGTTGTGCCAGTCTTGTTGGATGTCTTCAAGTATTAAATAGAACGATTGCCCTTGGTCAGCTACAAGCTTTTATTCGTTATATTTGGCAAATCAATGATCCGATTTCTCAAATATCTCAGCTATCAAGTGCTGTACAATCTGCCTTTAGTGCCATGTCTCGTTTATTTACTTTCTTGAATCAACCAATTGAAGAGGATGTTGTATCTAAATGTCAAATCGATGAAGTACATTCTATTGAATTTGATCATGTACAATTTGGATATGATGATAATCTATTAATGAAGGATGTAAATATTGATGTACGTCAAGGTCAAACCATCGCAATCGTAGGTCCTACAGGAGCAGGTAAGACAACATTGACAAACTTATTGTTGCGCTTCTATGACGTAAAGGGTGGAAGTATTAAAATCAATGGTATCGATATTCGAGAATTGTCGTATCATGATTTAAGAAAACTTTTTGCGTTAGTTCTACAAGACACATGGTTATTTGAGGGTAGTATTGAACAAAATATTGCGTATGGAAATGAAAAAGCGTTAAAGAATGAAATTGTGGAAGCCGCAAAACAAGCTAATGTCCATCACTTTATTCGTACTTTAACCGAAGGCTATGATACTTTGATCAATGAAGAGGGAAGTAATGTTTCTCAGGGTGAAAAACAATTATTGACGATTGCCCGTGCTCTTATAAAGAATCCAGAAGTCTTGATTCTAGATGAAGCTACGAGTAGTGTAGATACAAGACTTGAAAGACGTCTTCAAGGTGCAATGGATCGTGTCATGGAAAATCGTACATGTTTTGTGATTGCACACCGTTTATCTACAATCATTAATGCAGATAAGATTTTGGTGCTTGAACATGGAGATATCGTTGAACAAGGCACACATGAAGAATTATTGAATATGAATGGAGTTTATGCAAGATTGTATAATGCTCAATTTGCAAAATAAAGAGTCTGATTATTCATTCAGACTTTTTTTGATGCCTACGGCAATGGCTGTGGCAATATTGTTAGTATGATTTTTAAGATAATATAAATCCGAATCATCCGATATAAAGTCAGCTTCAATCAAAATGGCATCCACTTTGTTGTTTTTGACAATATACAATGGTGTTTCATTGGTGTCTAACAAGCCTCTATTGGTTGAATAATCCAATTGATCAAGTTGCTTAAGAATGGAGTTAGACAATTTCACCGTATTCTTGTTGTTGAAATCACAATAGATTTCATATCCATTGGCTTCATATACACTTGAATTTAAATGTATGGATACAAAGAGATCTGCATTCTTTTTATTTGCTAAATCACAACGCGTTTGTAAATCTTCTGTATTATCATTTGACCATGAAACAGAGTCACTTGTACGTGTATATACAACTTTATAATGCAATCTAAGAACACTCGTGACTTTAGTCATGAGATGAATTAGATATGCAGATGTTATATAAATAATTTAAAAATAAATCATAAATATAGTGCTTTGAATATATACATATGTTATAATATAGATGAGGTAAAAACATGGAAGTTGTTAAAGGAAGAGGCTATGTCTATTCAATACAGTATCATATCGTATGGTGCGTAAAGTATCGTCGTGATGTCTTGAATGGACAGGTCGCAACAAAATTAAAAGAGCTGCTGACTCAGATTTCAAAGGATAATGGTTTTCAAATTTTGGAAATGAATATAGAGAAAGATTACATCCGTATGCTGATCAATTGTACGCCGCAGCATTACATTCCAAATATTATAAAAGCTATGAAGGGTGTATCAGCCAGACTCTTGATGAAAGAGTTTGGGGATGATCTAAGATCCAAGTTATGGGGTGGACATCTATGGAATCCTTCTTATTTTGTAGCTACAGTTTCTGAAAATACAGAAGAATTGATTATAGAGTATATAAGAAGTCAAAAAAGAAAATAGCGAATCAAAGAATGGATTTTATCAACAAACTATCTACAAGAATCATTACAGAATATGACATCATCTGTATAGAAGATTTAAAAGTCGACAACATGCTTAAAAACCACAATCTAGCACAGTCTATATCGGATGTATCCTGGTCAAAGTTTACAACACAGCTAGAATATAAAGCAAAGTGGTATGGAAAGGTAATCAAGAAAGTGGATACATTCTATGCGAGCAGTCAGACCTGTCATTGTTGCGGATATAAGAATGAAGGAACAAAAGATTTAAAAGTAAGAGAATGGACATGCCCAAAATGCCATTCAAATCATGACAGAGATATAAATGCATCCATCAATATATTGATGCAAGGCATATTAGCAAACTAGCTAAAAATAAAAAGAACCGCAGGAACTGCGGGGATAGCTTGGTAAGAAAGGTTTCGATAGAAACCTGTTCCCAAGAATCTCGTCACTTCAGTGATGAGAGGTTCAAAGCCATAGGACTTGAGTTGTTTTCCAACAAGTAGTGCGATATCTAAATTGATATTTTTTTCATAATCGCCATAATTTCTTTTAGCTCCTACATCATATCCTCCATGACCAGCATCAATCATAATGGTTTCTTTTGTGCTTTTGGCAGAAATGTTTCTATTAGTTTCATTGAGTAATGTAAAGGTGCATCCTATGCAAAAAATCAATAAGAGTGACATTAATAATTTTTTCATGGACTTATTAAAACATGTAATCCTTAAATGGTTCTTAAATTACTGTCCTTTAAAATTAAGTTAAAACTGTACGTTTTAAAGAATACAGTAAAATGATAATATAAGGACAAGTTTTAAAAAGGAGAAATGATTATGACAAATGAAACAACAAAAAGAATTGCCAAAACAGCTTTAATGATCGCGTTGATCTTCGTATGTACATTTACAATTAAACTTCCAAATCCAGCAACTGGAGGATATACACATATGGGAGATTGTATGGCATTTTTAGCTGTACTTGTCTTAGGTAAAAAAGACGGGGCTTTAGCTGCAGGCTTAGGAGCCGCATTAAGTGATTTATTGACTGGAGCCATGATTTGGGTGCTTCCTACATTTATCTTTAAATTCATTATGGGATATATTATGGGTGTTGTACTTGAAAAGGGAAACAATGAAAAATTAGATTGGATTGTTGGAGCTAGCCTTGGTGGTTTGTTTCAATGTTTCGCATATACACTATTTAAGATTCCTTTATTTACAGCAGCAGTCGCCTTTGCGTCTGTACCTAGACTTTTAGCTCAAACGATTATGGGACTTGTTATTTATGCGATTGTTGCCAATATCTTAGCTAAATCTAAAGTATTATCTTTGCAAGGAGTTGTCGCATGAAAAAAATCGATGCACATGCACATTTAGGATATATTGGTGGATGGGCCAATGTAAAAATGGATGCAGACGAATTAATTTCGTTAATGGATACATATGAAATTGAAACGACAATGATCTGTGTTTTGGATAATGAAGAAGCTTACAAGGCTATGCAGAAATATCCAGGACGTATTGAAGGATGTGTCTATGTGAATCCTTTAGAGCCAAATTGTTTAGATTTGATTGATAAATATGTAAAGCTTGGTTTTAAGGCCATTAAGCTACAGCCATTACGTCATGCGTATTGTGCGGATAGTGAAATCGTAGATCCTGTATTAGATAAAGGCGAAGAATATGGTATTCCTGTTTGTATACATTCGGGGCATCCTCCTTATTCACTTCCTTGGCAAATTGGATTACTTGCCCAAAGACATCCCAACTGTAAAGTACTAATGATTCATATGGGACATGGTCATGGAGTTTATATTGATGCAGCATTAAAAATGGCTCGACGATATCCAAATATTTACTTGGAAATGTCGGGTATGCCTATGCATACAAAAATTAAAGAAGCGTATGATACGGTTGGCCATAATCGTATAATGTTTGGAACGGATACTCCTTTCCATCATCCTACAGTTGAGATGCAAAAAGTATTAATGTGTGGCGTAGATGAACAAGGCTTAGAAGATATTTTCTATAAAAATGCAAAGGAATTTTTTGATGTATAGACAAAACTAGTAACGGGTAAAGCTTAACGGCTTTCCCTTTTTTTTCGTTTCTTTTATGAAACTTATGTGATGCCTCTCCAAAACTAACAACTACCGTTGTTGGTCTTTTTTTATGTCCGTTTGCTCGTTTTTCTTAAACTAAGAGCTTTGTTTAGAAAAGTGATTTAGTGAAATGAACACATTTACCATAAACTAACAACTTCTTTTGCAAAACTCATACAGTGAGTGGGTACTGAAACGGTTAAACTAAGAATTACGTTTAGAAAAGTGAAACAGTTATTTAACACGTCTCCCTTAAACTAAGAGCTTCCATAGGTAAACAAAGAGCTGAACAGGTAGGAGGAAAAATCCTATTTGTTCAGCTTTTGTGTTTATAAGAGTTCTAAGAAGAATTCAATTACTATTCCATATCAGGTGACTTTTTCTAAGTTCAGGAAGGCTGTTTTTTCATTCATAGAAAATTTATAGTTCGATATATTGACAAGTGTGAATGTATAGGATAGAATAACTATAGTTTTACAGGTAGGAGTGGATACTATGAGTTATAAAGAAGATGTTCGTATGATTAAGGCTTTGGCAGATGAAAACAGACTTCGTATTTTGGAATGTTTGCATCATGGAGAAAAATGTGCCTGTGTTGTACTTGAAGAGTTATCCATTACCCAATCAACTCTTTCTCATCATATGAAATTGCTTTGCGACTGTGGACTTGTCGATTCTAGAAAAGATGGGCGATGGATGCACTACTCAATTTCAGAGGAAGGGAAAAACCGTTTTAAGGATATGTTTTCTCATTATGTTGAAACCATTGATTCAGATGGTGGATGCAGCTGCGATAAGTGCGAATAATATATACATTTGGCAATCAGGCAAGATTGCCTTTCTCTTAAGCGAAAACATTGATATATGTAAAACAATAAAACTAACGGGAGGCTAGATATGCAATTTTTGACTATGATTTGGATATTCATACAAGATCAAATTTTAAGAATGAAATGGCTTAGTTTATTGATTGGAGAGTTCTTATACTCTATTGGTCTTGATACATCCGGGAAGCTTGGAGGCAGTGTTCAGTTTTTTATCTATGATGTGATAAAAATTGTTTACTTGCTTTGTGTGTTGATTTTTATCATTAGTTATATTCAGAGTTATTTTCCACCAGTAAGAACTAAACGAATACTTAGAAGATTTCATGGAATTGGCGCAAACATCTTAGCAGCATTACTAGGAACAGTTACTCCCTTTTGTTCTTGTTCTTCCATTCCTCTTTTTATTGGATTTACAAGTGCTGGATTACCATTAGGAGTTACATTCAGTTTCCTTATTTCATCTCCAATGGTAGACATTGGGTCGCTGGTGCTATTGATGAGTATCTTTGGAACGAAAGTGGCAGTAGTTTATGTGTTGCTCGGTCTTGTGATTGCAGTTGCAGGTGGAACACTTATTGAGAAACTTCACCTTGAAAATCAGGTAGAAGAATTTATTAGAAATGCAAAGCAAACCGATATTCCACAGGAAGAACTAACGGTTAAAGACAGAATAAAATATGCGTGGGAGCAGGTTGTTGAAACATTTAAAAAAGTCTTCCCATATATTCTTGTTGGTGTTGGAATAGGAGCCTTTGTTCATAACTGGATACCAGAAGATATTATAGTGAGATTTCTTGGAACCGGTAATCCATTTGGTGTCATTATTGCCACAATTGCAGGGGTTCCGATGTATGCAGATATTTTTGGATGTATTCCTATTGCAGAAGCGCTGCTTGCTAAAGGTGCAAGGTTGGGTGTTGTGTTGTCATTTATGATGGGAGTATCCACACTGTCTCTTCCATCCATGATTATGTTGAAAAAGGCGATCAAGCCAAAACTTTTAGGGCTGTTCATTGGAATCTGTACCATAGGAATTATTATTGTTGGTTATGCATTTAATGCATTTCAATATTTACTTATTTAATAGGAGGAAAAGATTATGTCATTATTTGGATTAGGAAAGAAAAAAGAAGAAGTTAAGGTAGAGCCTGCTTGTGCCTGCAATGGGGAAGTAGCTACTTATGAAGCATCATCATGTTGCTGTGGCAATCAACAAGTAGAAAACTGTTGTGGTGGAGATAATAAGGTTACAAGCATTAAGGTGCTTGGAGCTGGGTGTAAAAGCTGTCATGAGCAGTATGAAAATGCAAAAAAAGCCATTGAAGAATTAGCGTTAGGCATTGAAGTAGAATATATCACGGATATGGAAAAAGTTATGGCTTATGGTGTTATGAGTATGCCTGCAATTGTAGTCAATGAGAATGTTGTATCAATGGGTAAAGTATTAAAGAGCGCTGAAGTAATTAAGCTGCTTGGAAAGCTTGAATTTTAATGGCAGAGAAAAAGAATGAAGGAATTAATTTTTTCCAAAAGTATCTGACAATCTGGGTATTTATATGTATGGTAGTCGGAGTAATCATTGGTAAGTTATTACCGGCCATACCAAATGCACTTGGTAATCTTGAAATATCTGGGATTTCGATTCCAATTGCAATACTTATCTGGATTATGATTTATCCTATGATGCTTAAAGTGGATTTTCAGAGTATTAAACAAGTGGGAAGGAATCCTAAAGGGCTTTTCATTACATGGATTACGAATTGGCTTATAAAGCCATTTACCATGTATGGAATTGCATCGTTGTTCTTGTTTACAGTATTTAAAGGTTTTATTGCACCAGAACTTGCTACTCAGTATCTTGCAGGAGCAGTGCTTCTTGGAGCAGCGCCATGTACAGCAATGGTATTTGTATGGAGTACTCTTACAAAAGGAAATCCTGCATATACTGTGGTACAGGTGGCAACAAACGACTTAATCATACTGATTGCATTTATGCCAATTCTAAAGTTTTTACTTGGAGTATCAAATGTATCAGTACCCTACGGAACATTGTTTTTCAGTGTGATTCTGTTTGTGGTGATTCCACTTGTTGGGGGTGTATTAACAAGAATAGTTGTAGTTAAAAATAAAGGAATAGAGTATTTTGAAAATACTTTTGTTCATAAGTTTGATAACGCAACCACAGTTGGTTTGCTCCTTACTTTGGTTTTAATATTTGCCTCACAAACAGAAGTTATCTTATCAAATCCTTTGCACATAGTGTTGATAGCGGTGCCGCTCACGGTTCAGACTGTTCTTATTTTCTTTATTGCTTATGCAGCGTCAAAGATATTTGGAATGTCACACGACATAGCAGCACCGGCAGGAATGATAGGGGCATCAAACTTCTTTGAGTTAGCTGTAGCCGTAGCTATTGCATTATTTGGTACAACGAGTCCGGCAGCTCTTGCAACAACAGTAGGTGTATTAACAGAAGTTCCTGTTATGCTTGTGCTTGTAAAAGTAGCTAATAGTACAAAAGGATGGTTCAAATCATGAAAAAGAAAGTGGCATTCATTTGTGTACATAATTCCTGTAGAAGTCAGATTGCGGAGGCACTTGGAAAATATTTTGCATCAGATGTGTTTGAAAGTTATTCTGCTGGGACAGAAACAAAGCCACAAATCAATCAGGATGCTGTTCGTATAATGAAAAAACTCTATGGAATTGATATGGAAACAAATGGTCAATACAGCAAGTTAATTACAGACATTCCAGACGTAGACATCGCAATTTCAATGGGATGTAATGTTGGATGTCCTTTTATCGGCAGACATTTTGATGATAACTGGGGACTAGATGACCCTACAGGAAAAGATGATGTGGATTTTATTAAAGTGATCCGTGAAATTGAAGAAAGAATTATTAAATTGAAGAATAGTTTATAATCATTAGCACTTTGAAGCAATGCAGGGTGTCTTTTATGTATTGTATATATACATGATACGGGACAAATCATTTTGTGCATTTTAGACATAATTTTTATTAGTTTCTGTTATTGGTATTATAAGCAAAAAAGAAGTTAAATAGATCAAAATATTGTGACTTAATAGGCTATTAGAAAAAGAATCTATTGTAGCTTATCTTTGGTGGCAATTTTCGGTATCAGCATTTTCTGAACAACATCAACTACGAAACGTCGGCCAGCTTTTTGCGATTACATCTCGAATCCCTAAGAACAAAGAGACTTAATGTTTCTTTGTTTTTTTGTATTTTATTGAGCATGAATAAGTAAACGTAATTCTTAGTTTCATGAAGTGAGAATAAAACTTTTGGCTTAACTAGCAATTTGGTGACATGTCGATATATTTGACATTAATAGTGTCTATTTA
>NZ_QSPK01000055.1 GCF_003436425.1 Eubacterium sp. TM05-53 | reverse complement strand
GTCGAATTACTCGACACTTGTCGCAGATTGGTTTAACAGATGGTCTTACTTTCATCTTTCTTCCTCCTACGTAATGATTCACGTATTTTAATGGCCCTGCTAAAATGCGTATGTGTACATGCGGATTTTAACAGAAACGTGAATGTATAAATCGCAAGCAAAGTTGCGCTTATATATTATAAGCGCAACTTACTTGTTTTTCAAGGCTTCTTTTAATTCTGGCCAAATTTCTTCCATAGATTTTGACGCATCGATTCTAGAAACCATATTTTTTTCTTCATAATATGCAATTACTGGTTCAGTATTCTTAGCATATTCATCTAAACGAACCTTTAAGCTTTCTTCGTTGTCATCCTTACGTTGTGTTAATTCACCACCGCAAACATCACATACACCTTCAACTTTTGTTGGTTTTGAATAGATGTTGTAGATTTCTCCACAATTTTTACAAGTACGACGACCTGTAATACGCCGAGTTAATTCGTCAAATGGAACATCCATATAAACAATTTTTTCAACTGCTAAATCAGTTCCATTCGTCATTTCTTCAAAAGCTTTTGCCTGAGCTAAAGTTCTTGGATATCCATCTAATAAATATCCGTTCTTTTTATCTTCCAAAGTGTTTAAGTAATCCTTAACCATTTTGTTTGTGATTTCATCAGGTACTAACAAACCTTTTTCAGAATATGCTTTTGCTTGTAGACCTAATTCAGTTCCACCAGCTATATTTGCACGGAAAATATCTCCTGTAGAAATATGATTCAAATTGAATTCTTCTTTGATCTTAGTAGAGAATGTACCCTTACCAGAACCAGGAGCTCCCATAATAAATATATTCATATCTATTCTCCTGAAGATCTTAGTCTTCGTAATATTTCTTGTAAGATTTTTGAGTAATCAATCCTTGTACTTGACGTACTGTTTCAATAGCAACACCAACAACGATAATCATTCCTGTACCACCCAAAGCCATTGAGCTTGGAAGATCAGGCCAAATTAATGGCATGATATGTGGCATAACAGCAATAAATGCTAGAGCAACAGATCCTAATACTGTAATTCTTGATAAAACTCGGTTAATATAATCTTTTGTTTCCGAACCTGGGCGAACACTAGGAATATAAGATCCGGATTTACCTAAGTTTTCAGCAACTTTTTCTGGATTGATTTGCATCTTTGTATAAAAGAATGTAAAGAACAAAATCAATAATACATAAATAACAAGTGAATACCAAGTTTGTAATCCTAACCATTTTTGCATTTCTTTAATGAAATCATTTGATGGGAAGAATGAAGCAATTTGAATTGGTGCCATCATCAATGAACTAGCAAAGATGACAGGAATAACACTTGCTGAATTGACTTTCAATGGCAAGTAGTTCGCTTCACTTGGTTTACTCAATGAAATTGAACTTGATGTATATTGAATTGGAATTCTTCTTTCCGCTGTATTGATCAACGTAACAAAGATAATAATTAATAAGTATATTAATATATACGCAGCAAATAACCAAGCTCCATAGTTAGGTGCAGACTCCCCTGAAATCAAGCTTGACCATGCACTAGAGAATTGTTGAGGCATACGCCCTACAATACCAGCCATAATTACCATGGAAATACCATTTCCAATGCCTTTCATGGAAATTTGGTCTCCAATCCACACTAAAAACATGCTTCCTGCTGCAAATATTGTTGCAATATATAAAATCTTACTGATTGTAACACCGCCGACAATCAAACCTGTATATGCTTTTGAAAAACCATATACTAATGAGAATGATTGCACAAAGGCAAACACGACCGCAAGATATCTTGTATACTTGTCTAATGTTTTACGACCATTAGCTCCTGCTTTACTCAATTCTGTTAAATGTGGAATAACATCCATACTTAATAACTGAATAATGATAGAAGCTGTAATATATGGAGTAACACCTAAAGCGAAGACAGAGAACTGTTCTAGTCCTCCACCTCCTAATAGATTTAACATCGCGAACAATGAGTTTTCTCCTAGACCATTAACTAAATCTGCTGTGTTTACATCAGGTACAGTAATGGCTGATCCCAAACGATAGACAAGAAAGGCAAATAGGGTGAATAGAATCCTATTGCGGATATCCTTATTCGTCCACATTGCCTTTATCTTGCCTGCCATATTATAGAACCTCTACTTTTCCGCCTGCTTTTTCAATTGCTTCTTTAGCTGACTTAGAGAATTTAACTGCTTCAACAGTTAATTTTTTAGTTAACTCACCGTTACCTAAAACTTTAAGTCCAGAAAGTTCTTTATTGATAATACCAGCTTCAATTAAAGCTGCTGCATTAACAGTTGCTCCATCTTCGAAACGATTTAATGTTTCAACGTTAACGATAGCATATTCTTTACGGTTGAAGTTAGTGAATCCACGTTTTGGTAAACGTCTTGCTAATGGTGTTTGACCACCTTCAAAACCTAAGCGAACTCCTCCACCTGATCTTGATTTTTGACCTTTTTGTCCACGACCGCTAGTTTTTCCGTTTCCGCTTCCAGGTCCACGACCTACACGGTTACGTTCTGTGCGAGTTTCGGCTAAATTCATTGTATGTAATTTCATCTGATTTACCTCCTATTACCCGCGAATTTCTTCTGGCTTCTTACCACGAAGCGCAGCAACGCTTTCTACAGTTCTTAAGTTCTGTAATGCATCAACTGTTGCACGAACAACGTTGATTTTTGTACGTGATCCTAAACATTTAGTTAAGATATCAGAGATACCTGCAAGTTCAAGGATTGCACGAGTTGCACCACCAGCGATAACACCAGTACCTTCGATAGCTGGACGCATGTAAACAGATCCTGCACCATATCTACCAGTGATTTCGTGAGGGATTGTAGTACCAATTACTGGTACTGTGAAGATGTTTTTCTTAGCATCTTCAACGGCTTTTTTGATTGCATCAGGAACTTCGTTAGCTTTTCCTGTACCAATACCTACACGGCCTTTACGATCTCCAACTACAACTAATGCAGCAAAACGGAAACGACGTCCACCTTTAACTACTTTAGTTACACGGTTGATTGAGATTACTTGTTCTTCAAATTCTTTTTGGTCTCTTTTTGGTTTTCTATCCATTGCCATTGTGCGACCTCCTAAAATTCCAAGCCAGCTTCACGAGCTGCTTCTGCTAAAGCTTGTACACGACCAGCGTAAACATATCCACCACGGTCAAATACAACCTCTTTAATATTCTTTTCTAGTGCGCGCTTAGCAATTTCAGTTCCTACCAAACGAGCTGCTTCCACGTTTCCACCATTTTCTAATTTCATGTCAACACTTGAAGCACTGACCAATGTGTTTTGGTTAACATCATCAATGATTTGAACATGGATGTGTGCGTTACTTCTGAATACGCATAAACGTGGGCATTCTGGAGTTCCGCTAATTTTTGTACGTACACGTTTGTGACGACGTACACGAGTTTCATTACGTGATACTTTAGTAAACATTTTTGATCTCCTTTCCCACTACTATTTCTTACCTGCTGTTTTACCTTCCTTACGACGGATGTTTTCACCAACATAGCGAATACCTTTTCCTTTGTAAGGTTCTGGTTTACGAACAGCACGAACATTTGCTGCAAATTCTCCAACTTCTTGTTTATCGATACCTGCAACTTTGATAGTTGTAGCAGTTGGACAAGTTACTTCTAAGCCTTCTTTAACTGGCATCTCAACTTGGTGAGAATATCCAACGTTCATAGTTAATACGTTTCCTTTCATTGCTGTACGGAATCCGATACCAACTAATTCTAAGTCTTTAGTGAATCCTTCAGATACACCAACTACCATGTTGTGTAACAATGCACGAGTTGTTCCGTGTAATTGTTTTGTGTGTTTTTCGTCATTTGGACGTTTTACAGTGACAACATTTTCTTCTACGTGGATTTCCATCAAAGAAGAGAATGTACGTGTTAAAGAACCCTTAGGTCCTTTAACAGTCACCTCATTCCCAGCAGCTACTTCAACAGTAACTCCTGCAGGAACGGTAATCAGTTTATTCCCGATACGTGACATTACGTTTTATCCTCCTATATATTTATTACCAAACGTAAGCAATAACTTCTCCACCTAAGTGGTTCTTTCTTGCTTCTTTGTCAGTCATCATTCCATTGCTTGTAGAAATGATTGCAATACCTAATCCGTTTAATACGCTAGGTAAGTTTTCAACTTTAGCGTAAACACGAAGACCAGGTTTAGAAATACGACGTAAACCGCTAATAACTTTTTCATTGTTAGGTCCGTATTTCAATTCAATGTTCAAAGTTTTCTTAACATCGCCTTCAACGTTGAAGTCTACGATGAAACCTTCGTTTTTCAAAATTTGAGCAATTGCTTTCTTTTCATTGCTCGCTGGCATACTGACAGAGGCATGCTTTTGTTGCAAAGCATTGCGGATTCTAGTCAGCATATCCGCAATAGGATCAGTCATAATCATATGCAATATACCTCCTTACCAACTAGCCTTTTTAACTCCAGGAATTTGACCTTTGTAAGCCAATTCACGGAAGCAAATACGACATAATTTGTATTTTCTTAATACAGAGTGTGGACGACCACAACGTTCACAACGAGTGTACTCACGAACTTTAAATTTTTGAGGACGCTGTTGTTTGTTAATCATTGATTTCTTTGCCATTTAAAAGCTCCTCCTACTTTTTGAAAGGCATACCCATTTGAGTTAATAATGCCTTTGCTTCTTCGTTTGTTTTCGCTGATGTAACGATTACGATGTCCATACCACGAGTACGGTCTACTTTATCGAAATCAATTTCAGGGAAAATGATTTGTTCTTTAATACCTAATGTATAGTTTCCACGACCATCGAAGCTAGTATCGCTAACTCCACGGAAGTCACGTACACGAGGTAATGAAATGTTGAATAACTTATCTAAGAATTCATACATTTTTTCTTTACGTAAAGTAACTTTACATCCAATTGGCATACCTTCACGCAATTTGAAGTTCGCAATTGATTTTTTAGCTTTTGTTACAACTGGAGCTTGACCAGTGATAGCTGTCAATTCTTCAACAGCTTCGTCTAATAATTTAGCATTAGTGATAGCATCACCTACACCAATATTAATAACTACTTTTTCAACGTGAGGTACTTCCATGACAGATTTGTATTCGAAATCTTTCATCATTTGAGGGACAACTACGTTTTTATATTTTTCTTGTAAACGATTCATCTTCTACCCTCCTACTTCACTTCGTTACCGCTCTTTTTGAAGACGCGTGTTTTTACATTTTTACCATCTACAACTTCAACTTTTGTTGTAATACGGCTAGCAACTTTTGCTTTTTCATCATAAAGCATTACATTTGAAACGTGAATTTTAGCTTCTTTTTCAACGATTCCACCTTCTGGATTTGCTTGAGTTGGTTTCAAGTGCTTTTTAACCATGTTAACACCTTCAACGATAACTCTGTCTTCCTTAGGGAATACAGCTTTTACTTCACCGATTGTGCCTTTGTAAGCACCTGTAATAACTTTTACTTTATCACCTTTTTTAATTCTCACTTAGACACACCTCCTATAATACTTCTGGCGCAAGAGATACGATCTTCATGAAGTCTTTGTCACGTAATTCACGAGCAACTGGACCGAAGATACGAGTTCCCTTTGGCGTCTTGTCATCTTTAATGATTACACATGCGTTATCATCAAATTTGATGTAAGTTCCGTTTTCACGACGAACACCACGACGTGTACGTACGATTACGGCTTTAACTACATCACCTTTTTTTACGGATCCACCAGGAGTAGCCTGTTTAACAGCACATACAACGACATCACCGATGTTTGCAAATTTTCTTACGCTACCACCTAAACAACGGATAACTAAAACTTCTTTAGCTCCAGTGTTGTCAGCAACGCGCATACGACTTTCGTTTTGAATCATTGCTTTCTCCTCCTAGTATTAACCACGAGCCTTTTCAACGATTTCAACTAAACGGAAACGTTTTGTAGCAGATAATGGACGAGTTTCCATAATTACTACTTTATCTCCGATACGTGCTTCGTTGTTTTCATCGTGAGCTTTAAATTTCTTAGAATATTTAACACGTTTACCATATAATGGGTGTGTTTTTTTAGTTTCTACCATAACTGTGATAGTTTTGTCCATTTTATCAGACACAACTGTACCACGGTATACTTTACGAGCGTTTCTTTCCATAGATACGTCCTCCCTACTCTTGGCCAGCGTTTTCACGCTCTGTCAATACAGTTTTAATACGAGCAATTGTTTTCTTAACAGTTTTTAAACGTGCTGTATTTTCTAACTGTCCTGTGGCTTGCTGGAAACGAAGGTTAAAAAGTTCATCTTTAAGCGTATCGATTTCCTGAAGAAGCTCTTCATTTGTTTTTTCGCGGATTTCTTTAGCTAACATTACTTCACTTCTCCTTTTCTAGCAAAACGAGTCTTAACTGGTAATTTGTGAGCAGCAAGACGTAAAGCTTCACGAGCTACTTCTTCACTTACTCCACCAACTTCGAACATTACACGTCCTGGTTGAACTACTGCTACCCATCCTTCAGGAGCACCTTTACCAGAACCCATACGAACCTCTAGAGGTTTTTTAGTACGTGCCATGTGAGGGAAAATACGAATCCAAACATTTCCTCCACGTTTCATATAACGTGTCATAGCAATACGGGCTGCTTCAATTTGACGGTTACTTACATAGTTTCCTGATTCAGCAACCAATCCATATTCACCAAAGTCAATTGTACGACCTGCTTTTGAACGACCTTCGTAGCTCAAACGGTGAGGACGACGATACTTTGTACGTTTAGGCATTAACATTATTCGTTACCTCCTTTTTCTGCAGGTGCTGCAGCTTTTGCAGCATCTTTAGGGGCACGGTTTGAACGAGCATCTGGACGACGACGTCCTTTTCCTTTACGCATTGGGCGTTGTTTTGGAGCTTCTGGTTCTTTAACCATTTCACCAGGTAATACTTCACCACGGCAGATCCAAACTTTTACACCTAAACGACCATATTGAGTCGCTGCTTCTTCCCAAGCATAGTCAATATCACTACGAAGTGTATGTAAAGGAACAACTCCTTCTGAATATCCTTCAGTACGTGCCATATCAGCTCCACCAAGACGTCCAGATACAGCAGTTTTGATACCTTTTGCACCAGCACGCATAGTGTTTTGAATAGCTTTTTTCTGAGTTGCACGGAAAGATTTACGTCCTTCCAATTCGTTTGCAATCCAACGAGCTACTAAACGAGCATCTAAGTTAGGATTAGCAACTTCTACAACGTTAATTTGTACGTTCTTTGCAGAAGCGATTTTTGAAACTTGTTTTTTCAATCCTTCGATTGATTTTCCATCTTGACCGATTACTACACCAGGGTGAGCAGTACGGATGATAACTGTCAAACGACCCTTAGTACGTTCGATTTCGATACGAGAGATTTGAGGGTCTGCCTTACGTTTGTCGACAGCTTCGTTTGATAATTTAGCGTAGTATGCTTCAACCAATTCACGAATCTTAACATCTTCCATTAATAATGTTCCGAATTCTTTATCGTCAGCGTACCATCTTGATTGCCAGTCACGAATGACTCCGACACGCATTCCAATTGGACTTACTTTCTGTCCCATAGCTTACCTCCTACTCTTTTTCAGCCACTACAACTGTAATGTGGCTTGTACGTTTGTGAATAGCACTCGCACTACCTTTTGCACGAGGCATGAAGCGTTTCAAAGTAATTCCTTCGTCAGCCCAGCAAGCCTTCACATATAACTTGCTTTCATCTAAATCGTTATTGTTAACTGCGTTAGCAACAGCTGAGTGTAATACTTTACCAACAAGGTATCCACCTTTGTTAGGTAAGAATTTTAAAATAGCAGCTGCTTCTTCTACGTCTTTTCCACGGATCAAGTCTAAGACTAGTCTTGCTTTACGAGGTTGAATACGTAGAGTTTTTGCGGTAGCTTTTACTTCCATTTCTTCTCCTCCTACTATCTAGATTTCTTATCATCTGATCCATGACCAGTGTATTTACGTGTTGGAACGAATTCACCTAATTTGTGTCCAACCATGTCTTCTGTTACATAAACAGGAACATGTTCCTTACCGTTATAAACGGCAAATGTGTGTTCAACAAATTGAGGGAAGATTGTAGAACGACGGCTCCAAGTTTTAATGACTTCTTTTTTTTCGGCTTCGTTTAATGCAACAACCTTTTTCATCAAATGGTCATCACAGAAAGGTCCTTTTTTCAAACTACGACTCATTGTATCTTACCTCCTTGCCTACTTACCATTACGACGACGTACAATTAATTTTGTACTAGCCTTTTTGTTACGACGAGTTTTAACACCCAATGCTTTTTTACCCCAAGGAGTCATTGGTGATTTACGTCCGATAGGAGTACGTCCTTCACCACCACCATGAGGGTGATCATTAGGGTTCATTACAGAACCACGAACAGTTGGGCGAATACCTCTCCAACGGTTACGTCCTGCTTTACCATAGTTAACTAAGCTGTAATCTTCATTACCAACTGTACCTACAGTAGCACGGCAGTTAGCCAATACTTTACGAACTTCACCAGAAGCTAAACGTAAAGTTACATATTTTTCTTCAATACCTAAGATCTGAGCTGAACATCCAGCACTACGAGCCATCTGTCCACCTTTACCAGGTTTCAATTCAACGTTGTGAATGAATGTACCTTCAGGCATGTTTCTCATTTCGCAGCAGTTACCAATTTTAATATCTGTTTCTGCTCCTGATACAACTGTCATACCAACCTTCAAATCTTTTGGAGCGATGATATAACGTTTTTCACCATCAGCATAGTTTAACAATGCAATGTTTGCTGAACGGTTTGGATCGTATTCGATTGTAGCAACACGTGCAGGCACGTTGTCTTTGTTACGTTTGAAATCGATGATACGGTAAGTTCTTTTGTGACCAGAACCTTGGTGACGTGTAGTAATACGTCCTGTGTTGTTTCTTCCACCTTTAGATTTCAATGGAGCTAACAAACTTTTTTCTGGCTTAGATGCTGTAATTTCATCTTTAGCCAAAGTTGTCATTCCACGACGTCCAGGTGTCATTGGTTTATACTTCTTAATTGGCATAAACTTAATTTTCCTCCTTATCGCAATATTTATTCAGGAAATAGCGTCTTCTCCCTGATTATTCTTCAGAACCGAACAATTCGATTGTTTGTCCTTCTTTAATTTTTACAATAGCTTTGTGTACAGCGCTTGTTTTTCCAACATAACGACCTACACGTTTTGTTTTTGGTTTGCAGTTCATTGTATTTACTTTTACAACTTCTACATTGAATGCAGCCTCAACAGCTTTAGCAATTTCAATTTTGCTAACACCCTTAGCTACTTCAAAAGTTACTTTGTTATCTTCAGCCATCATCTTCATAGTTGCTTCAGTGATGATTGGGCGGATAATTACGTCTCTGTAATCTTTCATTATGCCAATGCCTCCTCAACTTGTTTTACGGCAGCGCTTGTCATAACAACTTTGTTTGCATTTACTAAATCGTAAGTGTTGATTGCAGAAGCAGACATTACTGTAGCTCCAGCAATATTACGTGCTGATAAGTAAACGTTTGTTGCATCTTCGCTATCTGCAACAACAAACAATGTTTTCTTAGGCGCTTGGATAGCTTCAATAATTGAAACAAATGTTTTTGTTTTTGGTTCAGCAATTTCAAATTTATCCAAAACGCTGAATGCTGTTTCTTGAACTTTTTCGCTCAATGCAGATTTAACTGCTAAACGGCGAACTTTTTTGTTAATGCGGTATGCATAGTTACGTGGAGTAGCTCCGAATACAGTTCCACCACCTCTAAATTGAGTAGCACGGATAGAACCTTGACGAGCACGTCCTGTACCTTTTTGACGGTAAGGCTTGCGTCCACCACCAGAAACTTCGCTACGACCCTTAGTGTCAGCAGTTCCTTGACGACGGCTTGCCATTTGCATTACTAATGCATCATACATAGCCTGTTGGTGTGGTTCAATTCCGAAAACAGCGTCGTTCAATTCGATTGAACCAACAACTGCACCAGCTTGGTTAATTACGTCGATAGTAGCCATTATTGAACCTCCTTATTTGCAGTATAGTCAACTAAAGTAACAGGTTCTTTATCTCCCTTGCTAGTTTTAGCAGTACGTACCATTACGCAACCTTTTCTAGGTCCAGGAACGTTACCTTTAATTAACATATAGTTGTTTTCTGTATCAACTTTAATAACTGTCAAGTTTTGGTTTGTAGTAGTATATCCACCTTCTTGACCAGCCATGATAGTACCCTTCATGATACGTCCTTGACGTGAAGTAATACCGTTTGTAGCTAATGAACCGATGTGACGAATGTTCTTAGATCCACCGTGAGTCTTTGGACCTTGGTGAGCATTGTTACGAACGATTGTACCATTGTAACCTTTACCTTTGCTTGTACCGATTACATCTACTGTTTCTCCTGCAGCAAAGATATCAACGTTAACTAAATCTCCAACGTTTACATCCATGTCACAGTCGCGCACTTCCTTAATGAAACGCTTTGGACTTGTATTTGCTTTTTTACAGTGTCCGATGTTTGCTTTAGTTGTGCGTTTTTCTTTGATTTCTTCAAATCCTAATTGAACTGCGTTGTAACCATCTGTTTCAACTGTTTTCTTTTGTAAAACAACGTTTGGTGTTACTTCAACTACAGTTACTGGAATCAATACACCATCTTCAGTGAAGACTTGTGTCATTCCTAATTTTCTTCCTAATAGTCCTTTCATCATTGACACCTCCATTAAAGTTTAATTTCGATGTCGACACCGCTAGGAAGTTCAAGTCTTTGTAAAGAATCAATCGTTTCCTTGTTTGGTGCAACAATCTCAATCAAACGCTTGTGCGTACGAATTTCAAATTGTTCACGTGAATCTTTGTATTTGTGAACCGCACGAAGAATTGTTACTACCTGTTTTTCAGTAGGTAATGGAACTGGTCCTACAACCTTTTTAGCTCCGTGTTTTGTCGCAGCTTCGACAATTTTCTTTGCACTATCATCTAAGATTCTGTGCTCATACGCCTTTAAGCGAATTCTCATAGTATTTTTTGCCATGTTTAACTCCTTTCGTTTATTCTAGATAAACATGCTCCATGCGAATTACCTGGCCACACCCATGACAACGGTTCTCAGTGGGTCAGCAACCTCGCACTTCATCGCAAGCTCCTGTATTCTAACACATATATTTCATGCATTCAACCCCTAATTTAAAAAATTTAATAATTCTTTTAAAGCCCTTATTTATCGTGTTTTAACACGTTTTATTTTTTAATTTTTTTACTATTTCAAAAAAATAACTATGACAACCCTTGTCAGTGGGTCACAAATAATGTTTTAAACCATAAAATTACACCCATTTTTTTAAAACATGTAAAAAAAGCATCTGTTTTTAATCAACAGACGCTAACCAATCCTCTAAATTGCGACAATATGTATCATGATCATCCACAAAACACATATGACGACACCCTGGCATTAAATGCCATTTCGCATTTTTGATTCCATCATACATAGTTTTGGCAACAAGTGGTGTACATAAATCATTCGTTCCACTAATTATTAGGGCCGGAACCTCAATTTCATGCAATCGATTTGTATACTCGAAATCCTTCAAAGTTCCAAGCGGAGTATATTCATTAGGTCCCCAACCAATTAAATAAGCACGAGCCCCTGCTTTCTTTTCTCTTCTAACACATTCTGGCGTATCTTCATCAAATGGCCCGGCACAATGAAGCTGCATATAATGCTCATTAGCCAACTGATATTCACCCGAATCATAATCCTCACTTAAAATAGCTCGTTGCTCATCATCAGACATAAATGAAATCATACGATGTTGCTCTTTAGCCCAAAGTGAAGCTGAAGATAATGTACTTGAAAGAATCAATGACTTCAATCTCGAATTTTTCTTTTCAATCGCATAAGCAATTGCTAACATGCCACCCCAAGATTGCCCCAACAAATGGCAAGATTCAATATTTAAATATTCCATCAACGCTTCAAGTTCTTCCATCCACGTATCTTGATTCCATAATTCATCATGACCTTCCACAAATGAATTACCACAACCAAGTTGATCATACATAATTACTTTTCTTCCCGTCTTAGCAATACAATCTAACACTTCAAAATAATTATGCGTGGATCCAGGACCACCGTGTAAACAAATCAATGGAGTCTTATCTCCACCATCCACAATACGATAGTATGTTTTAAAGCCCTTAAACGGCATATATCCTTCAACTATATTCATCTTTATTACACTCACTTACTTCTTCTGTAGATATATATTCATATCTACAGCTCCTTCTATTCCATTAACTTGACCTTTATTTGAATATTGCCAAATATCAAATTTATCTTCCATCGGACAACTTGTTGTATAACTCGCTAGCCAAATCGGATATTTTGATATTTTTTCAAAATCATAATTTTGATATAACCACGTCATATTTCCATATATCATTGGCTGATATCCAGCTTCTTTGATCTTCTTACAAAAGCGAAGAGCCAGCTTCGTTCTTTGTTCTGCCGATAAATCATCAATTCTTCCACCCTGATCAAATTCTTCCATATCAAAGACAACTGTCATTTGAATTTTATATCCCTTAATTTTATTCAATACTAAATCCACTTCTTCATCAATTTCTTCAGACGAGATCGCACTCGAGAAAAAATAAACACCTACCTTAAGATGATTCTGAATGGCCTGTTCCATATTTGTATCGATATATTCATCTTCATGTAAGATTCCCTCTTGGGCACCACGATAACCAATTCTTAACATCGCAAACTCGATTCCATCAGCTTTTACAGCTGACCAATTCACAACACCATTATGACTTGATACATCAATTCCAGTGGATAACTTATAGGAGGAGTCTTTATATGTCATCAATCCATTTTCCATAGAAAATAAATCTAAATCATAATAGCTCTTTTCTTCTATTACCGGTTCTTCATTTGTGAACAACATACGAATTGCACAAAAACCTCCACTCACAATTAAAATAGGAATCAATATAAGAATCAAAATTCTACTTAATTTAACTTTTCTTCTCATACCCCAATGACCTTAAGAATTTCTAAACTTGTATTTCTTGACATTACAGGACTTTCAATCAAACCACTCTCTATACAAGTGCATGCATGTTCGATTTCACCGGTGAAATCTGATTTTTGTTCGACCTCAATCTTTTTATCATTCATTACAAGTTCTGTATTCTTCCAAAAATTCTTACAAGTAACACTACCCTTTGTACCATATATATGAGCCGTATTTTCCATATCCACATCCCAGCTTGTTGCGATATGTGCTACACACCCATTTTCATATTCAATCAAAGCTTCATCTTGAAATCGAGATACTTTCAATATTGAGCTATTTGCCATTCTATTCGCATAACAAATAGGGTAAACCCCAATATCAAACATACATCCAGATCCTGGTTGACTAAAATGCCAATCTGAAATTGTTTCTGTCAATCTTGTCGCATATTGAGCATCAATTGATTTCACTTCACCAATTTCATCATGAGAAATCATTTCAAATAATTTCTGATTTAAAGGTGTAAAAACCGTTTTATGTGCTTCCATTAAAAAACAGTTCTGCTGATGTGCATAATCAAAACATGCATTTAATTCTTCACTCGATACACACATTGGTTTTTCACACACCACATGCTTATGATTTGTCAAAGCCAACTGAATATGTTTGGCGTGTAAATAATTTGGCGTACAAATATATACCATATCTAAATTTGCATCCTTCAACATCTTTTCATAGCTATCGTAAGCTTTTTCTGCTTTATATTCCTCTTTAAAAGCATTTGCCTTTTCTATACTCGAAGAACACACTGCATATAGATTTGCATTGTAAGAGAACAAAATACCTTGTATTACACGACGACTAATACCACCTAAGCCATATACTCCAATTTGTATCATTATTTTCACCTTCTTTTTAAGATTACTTTAAGCTCTTCTCTATATATTATAGGTAGAAATAAGCAGTTACCTCATTTACTCACTATACTTATCTCTTTCTGCCTATTTCTTTCACATATACGAATGTCCATGGAATTATTCCATGGACATTTTATTGTATGCGGTTTTTGCCATTTGCGCATATCCCTCATCACTTGGATGTAAGTGATCTCCACTATCAAATGCATCCTGCATTTTATGTCCATCACAAATATCTTTGTCAAAATCAATCACGCCATCAATTTCGTCCGTTGTACGAATCCATTCATTCACTTCGTTACGCAAATTTTCTCTGAAATATGCATATGTACGCCAACCTTCAATTGGAATCAGTGTTCCAATATAGACTTTCATCCCTAATGATTTCGCGTATTTAACATATTTTCTTAAGCCTTCAATCAATTCCTGACTTGAAGGAAGATCTTGCCATGGTCTAAATTCATTCTTTTCAACACCGACCGGATGAATAATATCATTGATTCCTTGTAAAATAATTAAAGTATCACTTCCAGCCACATGCATCTCGTGACCAAATCGATAATCTCCTTTTAATCCATATGCTTCATACTGAACACAAGAATATTGTCTTAAAATACGTGTACCACTAACGGCTTTTCGAACTACAGACACCTTTTTATTATTTTCCCACATTAGCTTCTGTAAATAATCCGGCCAATCTTGAGAAGTAATGGAATCACCATAACAAGTAATAACTTTATATTCTGGTTCTGTCAAAACAGCCACTTCACTTAAGAAAAATACCCATGGTGTTTTCATACTGGATGCATGATCCATAATACCTGCATGAGAGAAATCCCCTTCTCCAAAATAGCCAGTACTTAATGGTCCTTGCGTATATACACCACAACGTAAATGTGTAAATTCTTTTAAATAGAAACTAATTGCGATTGTTTCTTGTTCATGCACTTTAAATTCCAATGGATCACTATAACATTGTTCTCCCACATCAAGATGAAGTCCTTTTGACCCATTAAAAGTAATATCTACAATGGATGTTGGATCTAAATCACGTCCACTGATAACACGTCCGATTGTGATTGAGTCAAAGACCACACCTTCTTTTCCTGTAAAGTTATCTAAACAAATACGTATTTTATCCCCTTTGAATGTCGATTTCATAGGATAGCGCAATGTGATATTCTTTGCATATTGACTAGGCTTATGCGTCACAACAGACATTGCCTGTCCAAATATTGCTTTATATTCTTTTTCCATAAACAACCTCCAAATATATTAATTATTTACTCTAACATTTAAAACATATATGTGTTTTTATCCACAAATAATCATACATGAAACGTTGCAAAAATCCAAACATATACCTTATTATATTAAAGAAGTTGAGGAAATAATACATGAGTAAATTAGAAAATTATTACGGTAAATTTTGCGAAGATAAAAGATTACTATCAAGACATGGCCAAGTTGAATATACAACGAGCATGAAATATATCCATAAATATTTAAAGCCGGAAGATTGCATATTAGATATCGGAGCAGGAACCGGAAGATATAGCGTTGCACTTAGTAACGAAGGATATCAAGTCGATGCGATTGAACTTGTTAAATATAATCTTGGTGTTTTAAAAGCTAAAAAAAGCAATGTGAAAGCCTATCAAGGCACAGCTTTAGATTTATCAAGATATCAAGACAACACCTTTGATATCACTCTATTATTTGGTCCCATGTACCACTTATTTAGTTATGAAGATAAACTAAAAGCATTATCAGAAGCTAAGCGCGTTACAAAAAAAGATGGAATTATTTTTGTGGCTTATGTTATGAATGAATATAGTGTCTTAGTCCATGGCTTTCGAGATGGACACATCAAAGAATCATTAGCAGCTAAAAAACTTGATGAAACATTTCAAACACAAACAAATATAGATGATCTATATAGCTACATTCGCTTAGATACAATCAATCAATTAAATGAAGATGTGGGTTTAGAACGAATCCAAATTATTGCTGCAGATGGACCAAGCGATTATATGCGTCCTATCTTAAATAAGATGGATGATGAAACATTTGAATTATTCATCAAATATCATCTTGCAACATGTGAAAGACAAGAACTGATTGGTGCAAGCTCACATACTATAGATATATTAAAAAAATAATGTCACTTTGTGGCATTATTTTTACATGAAATATTCTGTAATCAAGACTATTAAACAACAGGCAATCGATACTTGAAATAAACTTTTATCTTTCCATGCCAAAACAATACCAATAATAAGTGCTGCTAGTCCTGCTAACTGAGTGTTGATTGCCAAATTAATTGCTAACACAGTATTCAAATTAAATTGTACACATAATT
>NZ_QSPK01000054.1:3917-16468 GCF_003436425.1 Eubacterium sp. TM05-53 | reverse complement strand
TAATAGAGTTTCCGATTTAGTTTATTTAAGCCATTTTATTTTTCATGCGTAACTACTATGTTGTATAATAGAAGAGTATGGAAAAGGAGTAGTTATGAAAACTTTATCTATATTATCTACAAAGCTAAGTGCCTGGAGTCTACACCTAATTGGACGGGGTGGATCGTTGCCTGGGTCTATCGGCTGCAAAGTCGATGCGAATATATTATCGAAATTAAAATTTAATGGTCCTGTTATTTTGGTTACGGGTACAAATGGAAAAACGAGTACGGCCAATATGATTACAGACTTGTTTGAAAAGGCTGGATATAATGTGATTTCCAATCGTAAGGGAGATAACTTAAAGGCAGGTATTGTTACTACGTTGTTGACCAACGCAAAACTAAATGGTGAAATCAAAGCCAATGCGGTAGTGCTAGAATGTGATGAATTAAATGTAAGACATATTCTTCCATATATTCCGGTTACCGATTTTGTGGTCAATAACTTCTTTCGTGATCAATTAGATCGTGCTCGTGAAATGGAACAATTGATTGATTCGATTGAAAAGGTATTGCCTGAATATAGGGGTCGATTGATTTTAAATGCGAATGATCCAAATGTCGTAAGATTAAATTTAGTGGCGAAAAATGCTTCATTCTCTTATTTTGGAATGGATGAAAATACGTATTCTGTTAAAACCACAAAAGAGGCAAGTGAAGGAAAATTCTGTCCGAAGTGTGGGGCTAGACTTGAATATAGTTATTATCAATATTCGCATATTGGTAAATTCCATTGTTCAAAGTGTGATTTTCAAACGCCTGAAATGGATATTTGTTTAAAAGATATTGATTTGGATCAAGAAACATTTACGAGTGATGGCGTAAATTATAAATCTCCATATGAAGGCATGTATTCTATGTACAATTGTGCTGTTGTATTGAATGTTGCGAAAAATTACGGAATATCTGTTGATTGTGTAAAATCAGTATTTCGTCATGCGCCTCAGCCTGCGGGAAGAAATGAAACGTTTAAAGCAGAGAATCAGACTTGTATTTTGAACCTAGTTAAAAATCCTACGGGTGCCAATGAAGTTATGAAGGTCATTGAAAAAGATGATTCGGATAAGACAATTGTGATCGTATTGAATGATCGTGAGCAGGATGGTACGGATGTTAGCTGGATCTATGATACTTTCTTTGAAAAGATCATGAAGGATAGCACAAAGGAAATTATTTGTACGGGTCTTCGTGCAAATGATATGGCTTTAAGAATCTATTATGGCGGATATAAAGGGCCTTTAAGTGTTGTCGATACTTTGGACATTGCCGTAAAAGCCGCATTAGCTACAAAGCGTACGACATATGCGATTGCGACATATACGGCACTGCTTCCTACGCGTAATGCGATCAAGAAGGAGATGGGTCTATGAAAGTAGTTTGGATGTATCATGATATCATGGATCTTTATGGGGATAAGGGAAATATGATGGTTCTAAAGAAGCGTTGTTTAGATCGTGGTATTCCTTTTGAACTGGATACTTGTGGTATTGGTGAAGAAAAAGATTTAAGTGAATATGATTTGATTTTCTTAGGTGGTGGTGCAGATAAGGAACAAATTAGTTTGATTCCTGATTTATTATCGCGTAAAGAAAATATTAAGAAGGCTATGGATGAAAAGACGTTTGTACTTTTGATTTGTGGTGGATATCAATTGTTTGGACAATATTATATTGCGGCCAACAATGAAAAGATTTCTGGTTTGCAGTTCTATGATTATTATACGGATACGGGAAAAGCTGGTAGTCGTTGTATTGGAAATGTTGTGATCGATGCGGATTTAGATGGTTTAAAAACGCGTATCGTTGGTTTTGAAAATCATGGGGGTCAAACATTAAATGTAACGCATCCTTTGGGAAAAGTTGTCAAGGGATATGGAAATAGTTTTGGTGCTGGTTATGAAGGTTTCTATGATGGAAAGATTTTAGGTACGTATTTGCATGGTCCTTTACTTCCAAAGAATCCTGAGGTTGCGGATTTTGTGATTTCAAAAGCGCTACAAAAAAGAAATCCGGATTTTAAATATAGTGATTTAAAGCCGCTTGAAGATAAGTTTGAAAAGATGGCTCGTGAGGCTGTATTTAAGAAATTAGAGATATAAAAAAGATGTCATAAGACATCTAAAAACATAGTACATAAGGGGTTTATTATATTTTTTGACTCGAACGATAATGAAGTACTATGTTTTTTATCACTCACTCCTTTCATGGTTTTAGTATATAAGTTATATTGACATTATATATGTCAAATATGTGAGGAATACTATGAGAAAATTTATTGTATCAATGTTCATTATTCTTTCAACATTGATCACGCCTATATCGGCTTATGAGATTGATGAGATACCTGAATATAGCGGCAGTCCTTATGTAGAGATACATGATAACGAGCCTGTATTCAGTTCGAAGGATATGAATAAAAAGAGTTTTGAATCGTACTCGAATCTAGATTCTTTAGATCGGCCACAGGTTGCGTATGCGAATGTGTCAAAGGATCTAATGCCGACAAAAAAGCGAGAAAGTATTGGTTCTGTAAAGCCTGCGGGATGGCATACAGTGCGTTATAAGGGAATTGATGGGAAGTACTTATATAATCGTTGTCATTTGATTGGATATCAATTGACGGGTGAAAATGCGAATCGTAAAAACTTAATGACGGGTACGCGCTATTTAAATGTAGAGGGTATGCTTCCGCTTGAAAATGAAGTCTGTGACTACATAAAAAAGACAAATCATCATGTTTTATATCGGGTTACACCTATCTATGATGGTGATAACTTAATTGCGGATGGTGTACAGATCGAGGCGTATTCTGTAGAAGATAAAGGGCAAGGTGTATCGTTTAATGTATTTTGTTATAACATGCAGCCAGGTATCACAATTGATTATAAAACGGGCGATTCAAGTCGTTCGAATGACGATATTATAAAGGAATATAAAGTTACAGAGGATACTTCTACTTATGTTTTAAATGTAAAAACGCATAAGTTTCATAAGCCTACTTGTGCAAGCATTCGTTTGATGAATGATGAAAACAAGTTGGAGTCAAGTGCATCTAGAGATGTATTGATCGATCAGGGGTATTCACCTTGTAAAAACTGCAATCCATAGGAGAATAACATGAAAAGAATCATATCTATACTTTGTGTATGTGTTTTATCTTTATCTTTATTTGGTTGTTCCAAACCAGAAAATAATGTGGAATTAAAAAAGAATGTTTCTTGTCAATTGTTGGATGTATTAACCATCACAAATGATACGGATAATTCGACGTACTACTATTATTTGGCGAGTGTTGAAAATAAAGGTAAAAAGCCGTATGACACAAAGAATTTAATTTATTCCGTAACGGATGACAATGAAAAAGAGATCAGTGTCATTGATAAATACCAGTCTACGCCTTCTTATGTCATTAATAAGGGTCAGAATACGTATATTTATGGTTATATTGGTTTCCCAAACAATGATCAAAAAAACTTGGGGCTTTCTTTTAATAATAAGAAACAATTTTTGCCTTTTAAAGCTTTTGATATACGTAAGGCTAGTGATAAGAATGTGAAGGATTCAAAGGATACAAAATATACTTTCTTTGAAGATGATACTTTAAAGATTGGTGTGGATGCTTCTAAAGCAAGTTATGTATATGAGAATGGGGAAACGGTATTAAACAATATTAAGATTACCTATAAAAACAAAACGGATTCTCGTATCATTGTTCCATATTTAACGCCGAGTGCTACTTTAGAGGGTATAGATCTAAGTAATAAGGGTGATTTTGCGAATATGGATGAAATCAAGAGTCATGATTTTACAACGAATGGCATGGCACCTAAAACACAGAGTTTTAAAGCAAACGTAACGGGATATGTATTGTATTTCTTGGATAAGAAACAGACTGTAAATACAGAAATTGAATTCCATTTTGAAAAGGCAGCGCCTGATTTTACAGATAAAAGTACGAAGCCTTTTGTGGTGCATATGAATTCGAAGGCATTTGGAAAATCAAACACATTTAAGATTGGACTTGAATAAGTCCTTTTCTTTTTAGTTCACATTGTGTATAATTTTCGCGGTGATGTATATGTTAGAAGAAAAAGGATTAGTTCTTGAAGGCGGTGGCTTTCGAGGCATGTATACTTGTGGTGTAATTGATGTATTAATGGAAAATAACATTGATTTTAATAAGGTTGTGGGAGTTTCTGCAGGTGCTGCCTTTGGATGCAACATCAAATCGAAACAGATTGGAAGAGCTTTACGCTACAACAAGCGTTTTTGTAGAGATCCTAGATACTCAGGATTAAAGAGTTTTATTAAAACAGGAGATCTATATAATAAAGAATTTGCGTATGGTGTTGTTCCTACGATATTAGATCCGTTTGATACAAAAGTGTTTAAGGAAAATCCATTGAGATTCACTGTTGTATGTACGGATATTCATACGGGTAAACCTGTATATCATGAAATCAAAAATGGGGATGCTTTAGATATTGAATGGATTCGTGCTTCGGCTTCGATTCCTGTTGTGTCAAAACCGGTAAAACTAGATGGCTATGAATTATTGGATGGTGGTGTTTCGGATTCGATTCCAGTGGATTGGATGTTGGAAAGAACAAAGAAGACGGTTGTTGTTTTGACTAGAGATCATACGTATCGAAAAAAGCCAATGAAATATATCAATCTTATAAAGAAGGCGTTTAAGGAATATCCAAATTTACAAAAGGCATTGGAAAATAGACATATTGTATATAATGAAACATTGGAAAAAATTGATCAGCTTGAAAGGGAAGGACAGATATTTGTGATTCGACCTTCTAAACTGATTGCGTGTGCAATGATTGAAAAGGATCCCAATCATTTACAGGAAATCTATGATATTGGCAGACGTGATGCGTTGAATTGTTTAGAAGAATTAAAGAAATATTTGTGAAGTGTTTCACATACAAGTTTATGATATACTAATAAAAATATTTAGGAGTGATACATATGAATTTCTTTAAAAAGCCTGGACGCATTCTATTAATTATTATGATTGTATTAGCTGTAGTCTGTCCGTATCGTGTTCATATGCATAAAACAAAAATTGAAGAAATCAAATCAGGCCAACTTAAGATCAATGACATGCAGTATGCTGCAGATGATCTACATCCATATTCAGCGTATTTAATGGCTGTGCCATATATTATTATTGAAGTCGCATTAGGATCCTTATATTACGTTAGAACTCGTGATTAGTGGACTCTGTGATTTGCCATGAAAATCAAAAAGATGGACAACTGTACGTCTCGATTCAAATAAGAGAATGCGATATTATGGAAATTAATAAGACTCTATGATTTGTCGTGAATAACAAAACGATGTATAACTATATGTATTAGTTCAAACAAGAGAATGTCATAATAATGATTTCAATATAAATATATTTTAGATTTTCTATATATCTTAAACTATTAAAGTAAGCAGATTTCTTAGTTTTTATTAAATATCTGCTCTTTTTTCAATTCCATAAATATAACATAAGAGATATTATGCGAAGTATGATATATATAGTACATTATATATGTCGTCAACTTCTTTGTTTTCGTGAAACTAACAGCTTCTTTAAGAAACTAACAACTTCTTTTAAGAAATTAACGTGTTTCTTCATTATGAAACTAAGAACTTCTTTTACGAAAATATCTTGTTTACGTAATATGAAAGTAACAGCTTCTTTTACGAAAAAGATTTGTTCTCACTTCATGAAACTAAGAACTTCCAAAGTTTGATTCGTTTGTTTGTGAAAGCATAAAAAACAAAGAAACATAAAGTCTCTTTGTTCTTAGGTATTCGAGATGTAATCACAGATGTTCTTAGATGCAGGTGCTTTTGATGAAGGTCTTCTCTTTTTCCGAGTTGGACTTCCTGTGATGATGGCAACTACCTCTTTGGCAACTTCAGTAGGCTTCATACGATGGTATTCGTCTTCAGCCAAGATTTGTCGAACATATCGTGCGATATCGTCTGATGTTACATCTGTGTAGATTTGATGTACTTTACCAATTACGATATTAATCATCTTGCTTTCGTAAGCCAAGTTCTCTACATTTGTTTCTGGCATCTCGTACTTGTTCTTATCACTTTCGGCAAGCATCAAAATCTGTTCATCTTCCATTTCTTCAACCTTTGCCTGATTGACCATGTCGATGGCTCCCTTCAGCTGACCAAAGTGTTTCTTGCTGACTGACTTGATGAACTTTTCGTTAATGATTACGATTGTACCCTTTGACCGATTGTCCAGATATTCAATCATGATCCATTTGTACAGCCAGATGAGCATATTGATGATTCCACCTGTACACTCATACAGAGTATCTGAAAGCTCTTGTGCCTGTTCTTTCTTAATAGGTTTATCAAGCCACTGCCAAGTTAAAAGCATACTCAACAGGTAGTTGAAATACTCCTTATCGGATGTATATGCAGAAGCATTGATGTATTCCCCTGCTCGACGAGCATTACGAAGCATTCCAAACAACTTTTTGTAGGCTTCATCTGTACCAACTACACTCAAGGCAATCTTTGTCTTGTTTACGATGCCAAGAAGACCTTCGTAGCTGTTTTCCTTGTTGCTGTTGAAGTTGATAAGCTGAATTTCATCAAGAACGATGGTTCCAATTGAGAACTTCTCAATAAGCTCACAGACTTTCAACTGTTTTTCAGCCAAGCTCCTGCACTTTTTGGTAATCATCAGTTCGTATACTGGTTCAGGATAGCCTAGAGCGTTGTCGATTGCCTCTCCAATCTGTCGATACAGAGTTGCAAAGTTGCTGTTAGGCATACAGCTTACAACCAGATACGTGATTTGGGTGATATTTGTTGCAGGGTCAGGATGATGCATGATGACCTGTGGAATGTTATCGAAAAGCTGTTTCAGAGAGGTGGACTTGCCACATCCTGAATAGCCAAGCAATGCGAATCCAGTTGGAGCACTGTCTTCAATCTTGCCACGCATCTTGATGATTTGTCTTGTTGTTTGTTCATTGATTGAGAATTGAATGTCTTCCTCGTTCCAGACATACATCTTTCGAAGCATGTAGGAACTTGAAACAACATCATAATTGATGAATTCAAGCTGTTTGTGAAATGACAAAGGCAGTCTAAGACGTTTCAGACTCAGAACAGTTTCTTTCTGTTCGTTGATTGTCATATCGTCCAGTTCACCCATATCAACAGCAGGAATCGGACACGTATAAGCTTTGATAAGTTCTTCCCCGTCTCTAGGACGAGGCAGAGCCTCAATAAACGGATTTCCGTTAAAGTCTTTGTTGGATGATTTCACATACTTGGCATCTACAGGACCGATACGGTTGCATTCCTCGTATGTGTACTGGTTCTTGTCTTTGTCAACATCCGTATACCAGTACTTCCAGTTAAGTTCTTCCATATGGATACCTCCTACATTTTTTCCATGATTTTTGCTAAAGCTTCATCGAATGATACGATTTCAGAATTATTTTGAGGTTCTGGCTCAGCTAAGACTTCAGGCTCTGTATCATTCATTGGAATCATTGGTGGAGTTTCTTCTGTGTTCAAACGAGAGCCAATCGTATTCGACTCCATAAAGGTAATGCTTTCTTCTTTACGGTTTTTACGAATGTTTTTCGTTTTTGAATCGCTTGGAGCTGTGTTGTTGGCAATTCGAACAGCATCGTTCATTGTTGCCTCCATTCCCATGCGTCTGGCACAGCGAATCTCCTGATCTTCTTGAGCTTTCTCTTTAATAAGCTCTTTTTTCTTTGCCTTGAATTCTTCATAAGCACGTAATGATTTGCCGTTGAATTCAAAGTTTCCAGCTCGGTTCTGGTTCAAGCCGGCTTTAACAAGGCGGTTGCCTGCAATAAACCAAAGTGAGCCAACATTTCTTTCGTCAAGGCGACATTTCAAAGGCACTGAATTCCCTTTGGCCATCGTAATCTGTTCTGCAAGCCAAGGATCGTTTGCAATATAGAACAATCTGTTCCATTCGATACCTTTTCGTGTGATACGAGCAGTCACTTCTCTACGGATTGAGAATTCGAACTGGTCAAGGTTTGTAATTGGTCTTGGTGCTCCAAATTTCCTGCATCCATAGTCCCAAATCTCTAGTGGAATAGGATGTACAGATTTATTGACCATATCTCTTGTCATTGGATATTCAGCCATCGTCATCATGTTGTGAGCAATCGTCTGATTGATGACGAATACCCAGATATCATCCAATGTAAGAATAGCATTCTTATGATGGTTGGAATCATGACGCTTGGTAATGAGTCCTCTACCTTCAATAAGGTTGTTTTGAACAGAGTGATACTGATGGAACAGCTGTTCTACCTGCCCTTTTAAAGAACCCATAGCAGGCGGTACGAGCTCAAGTGTAATGTCGAGCTCATTACAGATACGTTTGACCTCTTTGGAACGGTATTCTGAACCACGATCACTTCGAATTCGGTTTGGAAGTACGTTGATGTCCCATAAGCCATCATTCAATTCCAAGCCAAAGCGTCTGCAAAGCTGTTTGTTGTCTTCACCAAGGTTCAAAAGACAATTGGTGAATCCAAGTACTGAGTTGTTCTCTAAAGAAACAGATACTGCTGCAATCATACGTGAATAGACGTCTACCATTGCATGTACAATAGGACGACCAATCACTTTGGTTTGGTCAGCTTCGCTGACAATCGAAACATCCATTTCTACTTCGTCCATTTCAAATAAATCGCCTGGACCTTGGACGTTGCATAAGTTATCAGCTCTAAGCATACGCTCGTTGTTTCTGTATTCACGTTTGGAAGTTTTGCAGATACTGCGTTCCTTTGTTGAAGTGTTGTTGCGAATGTATGTTTCCATCTGATTCTGTGTAGGACGCTGGTCGATTGGTAAAAGCTTCTGGCGAATTATAACGCCATTCTCAGACTGCATTTCCACACGTACTGTGAAATACTTTGTAAGCATCCAATCGTACGTTGTTGAATACGACTTTTCCCTGCCTGACAGGTAGTGTTTACAGCAGTCATCAAAGATTTCTCTTAATTCATTTGTTAGAGGCATACCTGCCTCAAACATTGGTGGACGACCTGTTTTCTTTTCGTAATTCAGATTTGATTTGCTCTTTTTACCAGATTTTGGGAGCAGTGAAAACGAATCTAAACCACTCATGAGATAGGACTTTACGATATAAAGGACACTTTTTGAAGTGATTTCATATTTTTTGCTCAGCTCTTGAATACATGGTTTTTTCTTTCTATTCGCAAGATTGAAATAGCATGGACCATAAGCTTTGCGAACCACTTCGACGATATCTTTGTTACGTAGATATAGCTCCTTTTCCTTTGAGGATAAGTTGTCCTCATCAAACACTTTGTCATACTTTGACTCATGGATTACGATTTCTCGATTTTCAAGCAGATTTCGAATCATTTCTGAATACCATTCATTGATTATGACTTTGCTTCTAGGCGAATGCATAAGAATCGTAACAAAGCAGTCACTATTCTCATAGATGACTCGATGATCAATATTGGATTCCATTTCGTGAATAATAGAACCAACTTTTAGGTTGAATGGGTTTGACATACAGGTACTCCTCCTTTCACTTCTGGCAAGGCTTCACGATACTGTTCAAGAAGATATGGAAAATCAAGTGGTTCTGACTCCATATCGACTTGAATGCGTTTCGTTGCAATCATGTGCTTCAGCATTGACATTTCGTCAAATACGCTTGAAGCATCGTAGAATTTAGATACGATACGAATATTTTCAGCGAAGACAACATTCATATCTTCTTTGAATACAATTTCATAAGGAACATGTCTGAATTTTTCCCAGTAGCATCGTTCGATATCCAGTTTTTCTTTTGTTCTTTTCTTGTTCAAAAGTTTCTTTGATGTCTTGACGCTGAAGGCTTTTTCAGACCCGTCCTTGTAGATAACGTAGAAATCGGTTGTCATATAACAGTTACGACCTCCAGGATGCTTACAGCATCTGTCATCACAGATTTCATTTGTCAACTCAAGATCAAGAGGATACTGTTCCCGTATATCCAAGATGTTGTCATCCCATCTCAGCATATGCCAGAAATAGGCTTCCCCCTGTGAGAGAAGCTCAACAGTCCGACCTGTTTTCCAGTCTTTAGGATTGGAACAGGTTCCGCAGCTGCTGATTTCTCTTGTTTGAATCCAAGGTTTGTAAGAGGCTCCTGAGCCTTTGCCTCTACCTTCTTCTATTTTGCTTGCGTTTGATTTTGTTTCTGACACGTTTGATTCGTCTCCTTTCTCTTCTGGCTTTGTACTTGTTCGCAGACTTGATATGAAGAACTGTGTGTCCATTTGGAAGTTTCTTCATATCAAAACCGACCATCGTTTCGTAGTTGATATTATTCAAAAAACGCTGATACCGAGGATGGTCATCAAAGATAAGCTGTAACAGATTCTTTTTCTGATAGCCTGTCAAACTGTCCATTGTTGAGTTGCAGACAATGTTAGCTGCAACCACAGGCATTTCCTCGTTGTACTTCGTAGTTCTGAATACTTCCGCAATGTTGTCAACCGTCAAATGATTATCGCTTAGAAGTGTTTCAAGCTGGTACTTTGTAACTCGATAGTACAAGGACGATTTTGAATAACAGCGACGGAACTGACGCATTTCACGCTCTGAATCATATCCACCAACAACAGGTGTTAGACCGGATTCATCAGGAATAGGCTTCAATCGTGCATCAGGTGCTACATGAAGCAGATTCACCCCGTGTTTCCAACATGTAAAAGCTCCTGGATACTGATGCTGATAGTGGTAGACTACTGCACCATGCGTTTTTATGTCTTCCTGCATACAGCACGGACACAGATAAAGGTGTTCCTCTTCGTTAAGTTCTGGAATTAGCCTTTCCTGTTGATTGTCTTCTGCAAGATACATCTTCATCAAAGTGATGGTCCAATCGTTCTTTGGCATCAGCTTTGTAATCTTTAGAAGATAGTCATGCTGTCGTTTGACCGCCTTTCCTTTAATGAAGCCCAAAGACTGAAGCATATCGTTCGTATCTTTGAAGCCATTTGCTAGAGCCAGACGGTTCATCCAGCTGAATGGAAGTTCATCGACTTCGGGTAAAAAATAGTTAGGTAACATAATGTTTTTCCTCCTTCGTTACACTTGAGAGAGCTCTCGTTCCCTCTTGACACCATCATTGTAAATGATGAATTTCCTCTTTTGTTGTATTGCAAAATCATGTGTTTTTTTATTTACCAGAGCGTTGAAAACTGATATCATATAGTTGTAAAGAAGAAAAGGAACGTATATGAAAATCAAAATCAAGGCTTTGGCCGATATTGAGTTTCTTAGTGCCAAAGTAGACAGAAAACATAATATTATTCACGTACAGGCAAGAAATCTGCTCGATTCTACAGGACAGGATTGTACCTTCCCTACTTGCTCAGGTGGCAAATACATTGCTCATGGCTTTATTACGTCCGTTTATGAAGATCTTCATGTGGACGGATACAGAGTTCTCATTCATTTAAAAACAAGGCGTTCTATTTGCCCTACATGTGGCAAAGCCAATGTTACTAATAAGCCTGCATGCCTATCCAGAGATATTGTTCCTGATAATGACATTAATGGATGGTATGGCAATCATAGAACTACAAACCGTTTTCTAGACTGGGTTGAATATCTCATTTTTAAATATGGAGTTGATGAAGCAAGCAATATTACGGGTATCAAGCCTAGAAGGCTGTATTATATTCGCAAAGCCTATCAAAGCCGTAATTTTAATAGACGTGTTGCCCGCTCACTTGTTATTGCAAAATCAAGACATAACAATCGAAATCTATTTCTAGTTATGGATACACAGTATGATACAGAGCTTCTTGATTACTTCGATTCGCCTAAGAAAGCATTACAATACATCTTAGAAATAAAGCAAAACAATCCTGCTATTAAAAAAGTGACTATTCCTGCGGATTTTAAATACAGTAATGAACTGGTTCAGGTTTTTGGCGAAAACAATGTACAATATGACTTCCGTTCGTTGCAGACAATGATTACAACAGCTTGTTTCAACACCTACAAAGGATTTCGAAGCAATAGTGATTCATCCACTCTGGAGTTGGAAGACCATTTATTTAACACGCCTAGAACTCTTTTGTCATGGGATGAACAGAAAAAGCTGAATGAATTGTTAAGAACAAATATGCTTTTTCACGAATACTATTACCTTCAGCATGAATACTGGTATTCGATGGATGAAAAAGTCGTTCTGAATGTCAAAATCAAGCATAAAGATGTATTAGACAAGGTCAAAAAGGACAAGTACAAAGTGAATGCTCAGTCCTACGACAAAGAAATTGATGATGTTATATCTCAGTTAAGTGAAAGCTTAGCATCTGATGAGAATAAAGATTACATCCTTTACAAGATGAACAAGTCTTGTGAAAAGTATGAAGAACATCAATATGATGAAGCAGTTGAAGTTGATGTGGATCAGGAGGATGTTTATGAATAAAGCTCCTCT
>NZ_QSPK01000054.1:0-3907 GCF_003436425.1 Eubacterium sp. TM05-53 | reverse complement strand
AATAAAGCTCCTCTTTTGCAAATGGGTGGTGAATAGAAACGTGAGCAATTTTGTTAGTACCACATCTAGCAAAAAAAACAAAGGGATTATCAGATAAAGACAATCCCTTATATCCAGTTAACAATCTTCATTTACTGTTAAAACGTTTTATAAGAAATCATGGATCTTATGATAGAGAGCACCTCCAAGACTGGCTGAACCTATTTTGGTTGATTATGAATGTGTCAAAGGTCAAGTATGATAAAGTATTAAAATTTATAGAAATGGCAGTTTTGTCGCCAAAAAAAATTGCGATATTGGGATTCAATGAGCTCTAAGCACAGTAAATAAGCGAATAATTACCACCCATTTGCAAAAGAGGAGCTTTTTGAAAAAAACTTTGATACGTTGTATGCTCGATAATATATCCATCTTCATATCTCACATCAATATCTTTGTGGTTTCTATATTCAATGATTTCTGCAATCATGTTATTTGAACAAACAGCTTTTTCTCCCACTTTGTAATGATTAATATGCCCATTTTTAAACTCATTCTTTATTATTTTTTTATTGTTTTCCATGTTTCACCTAACCCAAACATATCTCTACAAATTGTTTTACCACACTCTGTTTTAAATATAGTATCATAAGCTTTTTTTGCTGCTTCTTTTGACAAACCATCTTCCAAAAGATTAACTAGAAAATCAGCTTCAATCAATATCTGATAATCTATGCCATCGACTTGATCGTAAGTATGGTGGTGTGCAATCAAATACTGTACTCGTTTGGATACTTCATCATCAAATCCCAATTGCTTTAACAATTGTTGTGCTAATGCAGGACCTTCCTTTTCTTGTAATTTACCGCTACAATTTCCATATTTCTCTTCACAAATATGTATTCCAATGTCATGTGTTAATGCTGATGCTTCAATAATAAATAGCGTTCTTTCATCAACATGTTTTGATTCCGCAATTAATTTTGCGTAGCTATGAACCTTACAAAAATGCTGAATTCTTTTGGCATCACCTTTATACAGTTCAATCATTGCTAGATGTAATTTATTAATCATATTGAATACATAATCCTTTCGTTTTTTTATATTATCATCATAGTTATATCTTTTGCAAACACAAATTCATAGTGATATACTAGGCAATGCTAGATAAAGAAACCTTTTTATTTGACTTATCTCAATTTTATCTAGCGTATATAGGCCAATGCAATTTTTTAAACCCTTTCTTTCGCATTGGTCTTTTAATAATAAGTACAAGTTTAACGTAAGACTTACTTACACTCTCATAAAGTTCTTTGAACTTTTATATCAGTATCTCTTCTCTTGAATAGTTACTTAATTCTTTCTATAATGAAGTTGTACTTAGGAGGTATTACGATGTATACCTATACTTTTAAGCTGATGTTTGCCAAAAAGAAAACAACACTTGATTTCATGCAATGCAATGAATTTATATTTGAAGCTATCAAAGACATTAATGCAGGACTTACCTTTAAGCGAGATGGTAAATCCTTTTCTATTGAACAATTAAGTAAGCAGGAATTGATCCTAAAATTAACATCTAAAACTTCCCTAACCAATCCGACACGAACCATCAGTGCATTAACACGCTATCTAACAACGTATCATAAGGATGTATTTGAAAGTTCCATTTTCAATAAAACACTTTTCAGTATTGAGCTCTTATCTTGTGAAATTGCATCTTCATCTATTTTTGAAGAAATGTCGGACGAAGATCTTCTTAAAGCTATGATTGATTTATTATATGGATATACAGCCACAAATAATGCAGATACTTTAGCTCGAAAGAAAACTATTTCAGAAATTAAGAAGTTGATGTTGCCTTATATAAAGGGATAATTAGAACATTTCAGAAAATATTTTCATAAATATGACAAATGTCAATTTATTTTTCAAACAAACATGGTATAATTTTGACAGTTAGATGAATGTTTATAAGCCAACAAACAATAATAATACGTCACACATAAACAACGCCAACTATCTCATGTGTGATTCCATCTAACAGTCGATTAGAGAACTAGTCTCCTCAAAAAAACACTAATACACTAGTTCTCTCCTCTTTTTATAGATTGTTTCATGAAACCTAGTGTATAGGTTTCATTTTTTTGTGTTTTTTCTTTGAAATCAAAAATACGAGTGGTATACTATGTCTTGCCGATAGGTTATTTCTTTTCCTTTCTGATTAGACCTGTTCGGTATATATTTTTTCGAGCCAGCATGACCCACCCAATCATTGTTGGCTCTTTTTTATTTCGTGTGAAAATGGTATATTACTTTATACAAGAAATGAGTGGATATTTATGAAATTAAAAATCTGGCTTGGAAGAATTATTCCTTTAGTCATTATCGCATTAGGTGAAATTGTATTATACTGTAATCTATTTAAATGGCTCACAACATCTTTTGTGTTTATTGAAATTGTTCTGCACATTCTATCCATTTTGATCGTATTAAATATCGTACGTACAAGCAGACACCTATCTTCAGATTTAATGTGGATCATGTTGATTGTCATATTCCCTGTCTTTGGTACATTTGTCTATGTATTGATGTTACTAAGCTTATTATTTGGAAAGACATTCCGCAATATTATTAAGGAACAAAAAAAGGCATCCACATATTATGTACAAGATGAATCGATTATTGATGAAATTCGCAAAGACAATCCAGACTATGTATCGCAGCTGGCGTTTTTACACGAAGAAGGCTTCCCTTTTTATCGCAATACGGATTTTGAATATTATGCACCCTGCGAAAATGGATTTAATGTTATGCTGGAAAAATTAAAGAAGGCTGAAAAATACATTTTTATGGAATATTTCATTATTGAAGAAGGTATTATGTTTAATTCAATTCTTTCTATTTTAGAAGAAAAAGTAAAACAAGGTGTAGAAGTACGTATCATGTATGATGATACGGGATCCTTAGGTACACTTCCTGCATCTTATGCCAAACAATTAGAGAAAAAAGGCATTAAGGCTGTTTCCTTCAATCGTATCTCACCCATCATTAATACAATTATGAATCATCGGGATCATCGTAAAATATTAGTGATTGACGGTAAAGTAGCCTTTAGTGGTGGTGCAAATTTAGCCGATGAATACATCAACAAGAAAGTAAAACATGGTCATTGGATGGATAATATCATTTGTATCAAAGGTAAAGCTGTCTGGTCTTATTTAGTCATGTTTTTAACAAACTGGAACGCTTTACGCCATGAAGACTTTGATTATTCTGTTTTCAAAAATGAAGACATTGTAGAAGAGAGTTCGTTTGATGGGTATATAGTTCCATATGCTGAGACTCCATTGGATGAAGAATTGACGGGACAATCCGTTTATGAAGATTTGTTAAATAGCGCTAATAAATATGTCTATATCATGACTCCCTATCTAATCATAGATTCAGAAATGATCAACACATTGATTCATACCGCTAAAAAAGGTGTTGATGTTAGAATTATCATGCCAGGTATTGCCGATAAACAAATTGTTCATGATTTAGGTACTACATATTATGCACAACTTATTCAAGGCGGTGTTAAAATTTATGAATATGAACCTGGTTTTGTCCATTCTAAAGTCTTTGTATGTGATGATACATATGCCACAGTTGGAACAATCAACTTAGATTATCGTTCACTATATCTTCATTTTGAGAATGGAACTTTATTATATAAATCGAAGAAGATCCTAGATGTGAAACAAAACTTTATGGATACATTAGAAAAGTGTAAAAAAATTCAAGTCGAAGATACGCATGTCAATATTGTGAAGGGTTTATTCTTAAGCATTATTCGAATCTTTTCACCATTATTATAGAAAATAAAAAGGCTTAACTAGCAATTTGGTGACATGTTGATATATTCGACATTAATAGTGTCTAT
>NZ_QSPK01000053.1 GCF_003436425.1 Eubacterium sp. TM05-53 | reverse complement strand
TAGACTATTTTTAATCATTTGAAATTATAGATGTTTATAAATCACGAGAAGTTGACGTTAAATAAAGGAGATGATCATTATGAGTTTTAAAATTAAAAATTTCTGGGACAACGATGACGTTAAAGTCATTAGTCAAGAAAAAGGGTTTACGGTCATTGAGTACCAAAAAGATTTAAGTGTGACTCCTAACAGTGCACAAATAGCGTATTTTTCCGGGCTTATGGATATTCGAAGAAAAACATTAATGTGTGATCTAAAAGTTTCGGATGTCACAATTCAACCAGGAGCTATGCAGTTTATGGTAGGGGATGTGCAAGCTACAACAGGAATCAAAGGGGCTGGTGATTTTCTAAAGAAATCATTCATGGCAAAGGCAAGTGGAGAATCCACAATTAAACCAGAATACACGGGTACGGGTGTATTAGTTCTAGAGCCAACTTTTAAACACATTATTCTTACGGATCTAGTAAATTGGAATGGTGGTATGGTCATTGATGATGGCTTATTCATGGCTTGCGAATCTCACATTAAACAAAGTATTGTCGCAAGAACAAATCTAAGTAGTGCCATTGCAGGACAGGAAGGTTTCTTTAACCTATCGTTCAGTGCACCTGGTGGTGTCGTAGCTTTAGAATGTGATGTACCACAAAAAGAATTGATTGAAGTAGAGTTAAATAATGATGTTATTAAGATTGATGGAAACATGGCGATTGCTTGGTCAAAATCTTTAGAATTCACGGTTGAAAGAAGTGGCAAAACTTTGATTGGTTCTGCCGCAAGTGGTGAAGGTTTAGTCAATGTCTACAGAGGTACAGGTAGAATCTTATTAAAACCAGTCGGCGGTATTACAGGTATATCAGATGTCGTATTTCCAAAATCACAAAAATAAATGGATCTGGTCTAGTGACCAAATCCAATTTTTGCCTTTTGAATACGCAATGTTTTTCCTTTAATTGTTTTTAGATTTTTTAATACAAGTTTTCCCTTATCATTTAAGATATCCACATACGATTGATGATCCTGCACTTGAATGACTCCAATATCATCGACAGTCACTCCATCAATTTCACAGATAGCTCCTACAATATCGCCTGGACGAATCTTCTTATTCTTTCCGCCATTTAGATAAATTTTAGTGATGCCTTTTCTTAAATCTTTGGATTTATCTACCACAACTCGGTTGGATTCTTTTAATGAATCTAATACATCCAAATCGCTTAAATAGACTTCGCCCTCTTCTTTAAATGGCAAGTTATAACCTAGATATTCTTCCAGTTTTTCTTTTCGTATACCATCATATTCATTGACTAAACTTATAGCTAAACCTTTTTCATCGACTCTTCCACTGCGTCCAATACGATGTGTATATGTTTCAACAGGACTAGGCATATCGTAGTTAATAATCATTTCGACTTTAAAGACATCGATTCCTCGACTGGCGACATCAGTACAAACTAAAATACGTACCTTGCCTTTTTTAAAGCGTCGCATATGCGATAGTCGTTCTTCTTGCATCATACCGCCATGAATCTTATCTACACTGACTTGATTCTTTTCTAAACACTCATAGACTTCATCCACTCTTGCCTGTGTCTTACAAAAGATCATACAAGATTCTGGTTTCTTTAAGGCCAATAAATGAAGAAGGAACAATTCTTTATGTTCTTCATTCACGTGATACGCTTCTTCTAGAATATTTGGCTTATTAGTACTTGTTAGATCAATCTTTGCTGGTTTATACAAATACTTCTTACTCATTCTTTGAATCACTGCAGGATACGTTGCACTAAATAAACAAGTCACGTGTTTTTTAGGCATATATTTTAAAATGGCTTGTACCTCATCCAAAAAGTTCATATTCAACATTTCATCGGCTTCATCCAAGACCACATATTTAATTTTTGATGGATCTAATGTTTCTTGTTGCAGATGATCCAAAACTCTTCCTGGCGTACCAATCACTACGTGGCATCTTTGTTTCAAATCTTCCTTTTGAAACTTAAATGGCTGCTTACCAAAAATAGGTAGAGTCTTGATTTTTTTGAAAGTTCCAATACGATCAAAATCTTGTTGAATCTGTAAAGCTAGTTCTCGAGTCGGCGTTAGTACCAATGCTTGTGGGCTTCTTTCATCAATTTCTAGATTTTGAATAATGGGAATCGCAAAGGATGCGGTTTTTCCACTACCCGTTCTTGATTTGACAATACAATCCGTTCCCGAAAGAATATTCGGGATAACTTGTTCTTGTACAGGTAATGGTTTTTCATAGCCTAATGTATGTAAGGCTTGTATAATATTTTGATCTAAATTCATTTGTTCAAATGTCATATTTTTATCACCTATAGAATTATACCATGTTAATAATATTTAACAGAAACAAAAACTTTTATGCGCTACAATAAAATCATGAAATATAAAACGTTAGTGATGAAACAAATCGATGGACATACCTATCAATATAGTATGAATGCTCCGTTAGACAATTTAAGTCCTATTCTTTCTTTTGATGAAGAAATATTAAAAGTGAATTACGGAAATGAAATCGAATATGGATTGGATTGTGCAAAGCGAAAAGAAATCTTAAAGAATGGATTTTTATTAGAACTCAAAGAAAATATGACACTTCAAGAATGGGCTCCTTTTTTGGCATTGTCTTTAGTTTTACAATATTATAAATCATTTAAAAACTTACCCCCTATCTTAATGAGTGTAGATAAAGAAATGCAGGAAAAATACAGTCAGGAGGAATTAATTCGAAACTTATTTCAATAAGTTTCATTTTTTTATGTAATATTTTTCATAATAGGATATAATCAAAATGAGGTGAACTATTATGAACATGACAACATTGAACACGCCACTTCCTGAAGATTTAATGAAATTAAAATGGAATGGGCAATTTAAACTGATGCAGGAGATGATTGATTTACGTCTTCAAAAAGACATTCCTGCCAAATTGAAGGAGCGTTTAGAATTAGAAAAAGAATTGATTTCTCGTCTTCCTGAAGATTTTACGTATTCAAAAGAAGAAGCCATTAAATTATTAAAATCAAAGATTGAAGATTTCAAGGATGAAGAATTCGATACATTATTTAAGGACAATGCTTTTGAATGGATCTTCATTGAAGGAAAGATGTATTTTAAAGACAATTTCTTTGAAAATCTAATTAAAGTGCGTAAAGCGTATAAGGATCGTTTGATTGAAAAAGAAGGTGCTGCAAGCACTTTATTAGATGATGTAATGCATAAAATGAAGGAAGAAAAGGATGTTTACTGCAAGATTCATGTAAAGACAAGTTTGAAGGTGGATCCCGCATTTGAAAAGCCAGGAAAAACAATTCGCGTTTGGCTTCCTATCCCAAAAGAATATGCGCAAGTTGAAGATTTTAAATTATTAAATACATCTCATGAAGGTTTAGTCAATGACAACAGCGTCGATCAAAGATGTGTCTATATTGAAAAACCATATGAAAAAGGTGAAGAATTCAGTGTAGAATATGAATTCATTAATCACATGCACTATGAAGAATTAGATCCAAGTATTGTGACAGATGAACATCCAGATACTTGTCTAGAGGAATATGCACCACACGTTGTATTTACAGATTATTTAAAGGATCTAGTTAAAGAAATCATTGGTGAAGAAACAAATCCTTTATTAAAAGCTAAATTAATTTATGACTATATCACAAGTCATGTTACATATTCGTATGTACGTGCTTATGCGACTTTACCTTGTATTCCTGAATATATCACAACGGGATTGAAGGGGGATTGTGGTTTACAAGCATTGACATTTATTACTCTATGTCGTATTGCGGGTATTCCTGCCACTTGGCAAGCTGGACTTTATACAACACCTGAAACCATTGGTAACCATGACTGGGCACGATTCTATGTAGCTCCATATGGATGGTTATATGCGGATTGTTCATTTGGTGGAGGATCTTATCGTGCTGGAAACTTAGAAAGAAGAGATTTCTATTTTGGATATTTAGATCCATTTAGAACGCCATGCTCATCTAAATTCCAAGGTGATTTTGTACCAGCTAAAAACTTCTTGCCAAATGATCCATATGACAACCAAAATGGTGAAATGGAATATGTAGATGAAGCTATTCCAGGTAAGTACATCATTAAGGAGACAAAGAATATCGAAATTGCTCTTGCGGAGGATAAAAATGCGTAGGCCTATTATCGGTCTAACTTGTAATGAATTGGATAAAGAAAATTTACCTAAACAATTTATCAATGAAGCCTACATTAACAGTGTTATTCGTGCTGGTGGATGTCCAGTTATTCTTCCTATCACAAATGACTATGATACAATTGAAGCTCAAGTCAATGCATTAGATGGATTGATTGTGACGGGTGGAATTGATGTAAATCCTATGATTTATGATGAAAATCCAGAAACGCTACAAGGAGATTCAAGTTTAGATCGTGACTACTATGAAATGCGAGTATTAAAATATGCCAATGAAAAACAGATTCCTATTTTTGGAATCTGTCGTGGCATTCAGATGTTGAATGTCTATTTTAAAGGATCTTTGTATCAAGATTTATCGTATTGTAAAAGAAGTGTCATTAAACATGCACAACAAGAAAAAAGAGAAAATCCAAGTCATAAGATCCATATTGAAAAGGATAGCTTTTTATATCCTAGCTTAAGTGATGAAGCTTATGTGAATAGTTTTCATCATCAGGCCACCAAGGATTTAGCCCCACACTTTAAAGTGGCAGCTAAATCGAGTGATGGAATCATTGAAGCCATTGAACATGAATCTTTACCAATTTATGCCGTACAGTTTCATCCAGAAGCCATGTCGCATAAATATGGTGAAATGCAAGATATATTCAATGTCTTTATCAATAAGTGTGAGGTGAAGTAATGCGTATTCAAGAAAACTTAGAAAAATCAAAATATGAAGCAGATGGTAAAATTACCATAAAAGGAACAACCATTCCTTATCATACAATTTGTGAAGATAATTTCTTTGTAGATGAAGAAAACAATCCAGTCGCATCCATCTTTAGTTATGCCTATTTTCGAAGTGATATTCAAGACAATTCAAAACGTCCAATCTTATTTATTTATAATGGTGGTCCAGGATGTGCAAGTCTTTGGCTTCACATGGGCTTATTTGGTCCAAGAATTGTAAAATTAGATGATGAACTCAATCTTCCAACTGTTCCTCCTTTTGAACTAGAAGACAATCCTCATTGTTTATTAGACTTATGTGATTTAGTCTTTATTGATCCAGCAGGAACAGGTTTAGGTCGTTTGATTCAGGAAAAGGCAAGAAAAGAATTTTATGAAACGCATGGCGATGTTCGTAGTGTGTCTAAATTCATTGAACAATTCTTAGCTCGCTATAATCGTAGAAATTCACCAGTCTTACTTGCAGGTGAAAGTTATGGTACGGCAAGAAGTGCCTTACTTGCAGGAGAGTTGATGGGTGCAGGTCCTGAAAAAGCGGATACGATGGGCATTAGTGTTAGTGGTATCTTCTTACTTGGTAGTTATTTTATCGAAAAACTTCCTGTAGAAGCAAGTGCTACCGATTTAATCACAATGGCTGCCACAAATTATTTCCATAATCCTAAAGAAAATATTTCGCAAAAAGACTTTATTGAAGAAGCCTTCAAATTCGCATCCACTGAATATATCACAGCTTTATTTTTAGGGGATACTTGCCCAAATAAAGAAGAAATCGCAGATAAGCTTGCCTACTATTCTGGCATTGATAAAACGTATTGGTTAAGACATCATTTACATATGGATATGCAGAAAGGTTTTGCGCATAAGCTATTAGAAGATAAAGGTTTAGCTTTAGGATTCTATGATGGACGTTATACATGGAATGATGATCCAGAAATCATAGAAGCCAACGTCATCGCAGATGATCCAGCCATGGGACAATACACACCTGCTTTCCAGACTGCCTATGGATTGATGCGTCAAGAATTGAATATCACAAGTGATCGTATCTCAAAAGGCTTAGTCTTTGATGTAAATATGACATGGAATCGTGAATTTAAAACAAGTCCTGCCCAATCCTTAGCTGGATGCATGCGAAGAAACAAGCAGATGAAAGTCTTCTTTGCCTCAGGCTTGTATGATTTATGTACAACAGCAGGCAATGCACGTTATTTAGCTACTCACTCAAATCTTGATCAAACTCGAGTTACAATTGGTGAATATCCAAGTGGTCACATGGCTTATCTTGGTAAAGAAAGCTTTGATTTATTAGCCAAGGATATGCGTGCATTCTTTGAAAGCTGTATTTAACACAAAAACCGTCAAACGACGGTTTCTTTTTTTATTTATACTTTTTCAACATTTCTAACTTAAGATTCAATAACTTTTCACTTAAGTCTACATAATATTCTTGTGGATATACAAAACGTTTGATTTCATCCCAAATCGTAGCCAATTCTGATTCGCTATAAGCACGAATTTCTTCTAGACTTGGTAGATTATATACAAGTTTACCATCTTTAAAGATTGGCACTAACATATCGCGTACTGTATACGTATTAGCTGGAATGACTTTATATTTCCAACGTGACATTGGATGATAGATTGTTAAATCTTGCGTTGTATCAATCACTTCATCTTCTAATGTTAGTAAATCGGCAATAGCCATACCTGTTTCTTTATCCATAATACGATTTAAATTCTTCATCCCTGGATTTGTCACTTTTTCAACATTATCACTGATTTTGATTTTAGGAATGATTTGACCCTCTTTTTCAATCGCCACCATTTTATAAACACCACCAAATACTGGTGAATTTTTTGAACAAATCAAGTTTTCACCCACACCAAACGAATCGATTTTCGCGCCTTGTTGATGAATTAAAGATTCAATGACATATTCATCTAAAGAATTGGATACAACGATCTTACAATCTTCCATTCCTGCTTCATCTAACATTTTACGAACTTTTTTAGAAAGATATGCCATATCTCCACTATCAATACGAACCCCTTTTAAACGGTATCCATTTGGTTCTAGATAATCCTTAGCCACTTTAATCGCATTCACAATACCTGATTTTAAAGTTGAATATGTATCAATCAATAAAGTACAAGCGTTTGGATATGTTTTGGCATAATACATAAATGCATCATATTCCGTATCAAAGCTTTGAATAAATGAGTGAGCCATTGTACCAAGTACAGGTACACCAAATTCTTTTCCTGAATATGTAGTGGCACTACCGGCACATCCTGCAATATAAGCTGCTCTAGCTCCTAGAATAGCTGCATCAAAGTTATGTGCACGGCGCGCACCAAATTCCATAACGGCTCTTCCTTCACTGGCTTGTACAATACGACGTGATTTTGTCGCAATCAAAGTCTGATGATTGATTGCCAAAAGTAATGCCGTTTCTACTAGTTGGGCTTCAATAATTGGCGCTTTGACACGAACCAATGGTTCATGAGGAAATACAGGTGTTCCTTCTGGAATCGCATAAATATCTCCTGTAAAACGAATAGTTGATAGATATTCTAAGAATTCTTCACTAAATTGATTTAATGAGCGTAAATAATCAATATCTTCTTTTTCAAAGTGCAAGTTAGAAACATAGTCTACAACTTGTTCTAAGCCTGCAAATACACAATATCCCCCGTCATCCGGATTTTTACGATAAAATAAGTCAAATACGACTTCTTTGTCTTTATTATCATTAAAGTAACATTGACTCATTGTGAGTTCATAAAAGTCCATGACTAAACTTAAATTTCTCTTATCTTTCATTTTATAATCTTTACTCCCTTACTTCAGAAACAACTTGAATACCATTCATTTCCATCATTCTAAATGCGACATCATTCCAAAATGTGGCTTCATGTATTTCTGGTATATGATAGGTTTCTGTACAGTTTTCAACCACGACAATACGATATTCATACATATTGTGTTCATTCAACCAAGTATTTAGACTTAGCACGAAATGAAGTACACAAAGATCTGTACAACATCCCGTCACAATTATATCACGATAATACTTCAAATCTGAATTTAGAAACTCTTCAAATTCTGGTGCCGTAAACGTATTCGTACTATTCTTCTTGATCACATGTTTAATGAATGGTTTTAAAGAATCTACCACTTCAGCTTCTTCACTACCAATTACACAATGAGCTGGAAACGAATTGAACTCACGAGTCTTTGGTGGATGTGAATCACATACAAAGACATTATTGCAGTCTAAGCTTGTTAAAAGAGTTTCAATATTCTTTTCTACATTCCCGATGGCTTCATCATGTAACGACCCTATATTCACAAAACCTTTGATCATGTCGACCACAAATACTACGGGATCCTTTAATTCACTTTTTTGAATGGATTTATAATTATTTTTTTCTAAACGTGCCATATATACCTCTAAACGAAAATAAGAGTTCTACGCAGAACTCTTATTCTTCAACTTCTTTGTTTGTTTTAAATTCCTTTAATTTTTCTTCAAGCATTGATTTGAATTCTGGATTTGCCTTAATGTAAGCTTTGGCAGCCTCTTTACCCTGACCAATTTTTTCTCCTTCATAACTGAACCATGCCCCTGCTTTTTTTACAATATTGGCATCGACGCATAAATCTAATAGTTCACTAATGTAAGAGATTCCTTCGCCGTACATAATTTCTAATACGGCAGACTTAAATGGAGGTGCTACCTTATTCTTAACAATTTTTACTTTAACTTTATTACCTACAATATCTGTACCATTTTTAATGGCATCCGCCTTACGAATATCCACACGAACAGAAGAGTAGAATTTTAAAGCACGACCACCCGGCGTTGTTTCTGGATTTCCATAAATAACACCTACTTTTTCACGAAGCTGGTTGATAAAAATAGCCGTACAATCATTTTGGTTCATTGCCCCTGCAAGTTTACGCATAGCCTTTGACATCATACGAGCTTGTAAACCAACTTGATTATCTCCCATTTCACCATCTAATTCGGCTTGTGGAACTAAGGCTGCAACACTATCCACGACAACTAAATCAACTGCTCCACTTTCAACAAGCATCAACATAATGTCTAAACCTTGTTCCCCAGAATCTGGCTGAGATAAAATCAACTCATCAATGTTGACACCTAAATTTTTTGCGTATACTGGATCAATCGCGTTTTCCGCATCAATAAAGGCTGCACGACCACCCTTTTTTTGAACTTCTGCAACGGCATGTAACGCAAGTGTTGTTTTACCACTTGATTCCGGACCAAAGATTTCAATAATTCTTCCCTTTGGATATCCGCCAATGCCTAGAGCATCATCCAATAATAAACTTCCAGAAGGAATGGGTTCAATATCTACAGCTGCTCTATCACCTAATTTCATGACAGAACCTTTACCATATTCCCTTTCAATTTCTGTTAAAACATCACTTAAAAGTTTATCTTTATTTGTTTCTACTTTTTCTTTTGGCATATATTCTCCTTTTGAATTGTTTGTATCAATATATCTATCATCTGACAAACAACATGTTCTCTTACATCATTTCTAGATAGACCTGTACATTGAAAACCATATACACGAACTGCTTTTTTAGATGCAATAGCACAATAGACTCTTCCAGCTGGTTTTTCTTCCCAGGCACTCGGACCTGCATTGCCCGTAAAAGACACACAATAATCTACATCCATAATTTCTCTTGTGTTTCTTGCCATCGCATAAGCACATTCTTCACTGATTACACCATATTCTTGAATTAAGTTCACATCCACATGAGCTAATACACTTTTCATTGGTGTAAAATAAGTCACTAAGCCACCCTTTAAAATAGCACTTGCTCCTGGAATTGAAGCAATTGTGCTTGTAAATAGGCCAGCCGTTAAACTTTCACAGCTAGAAATAGTCAAATGATTTTCTGTACATAAAGAAACAAGTTGTTTTGCCTCAGTCATTACATAGTCTCCAAAACGTATTTTTTCAATTGGTTGAAATAAATCCATCCACTATATAAAGAAGCCGCAGTTGCTGCCCACAACAATATTTGATCCATAGGAATACCCATATAGACAAACGGCCAATCTTTCAACAATAAGAACACAAGCGCAAACATTTGTAGTACTGTCTTTAGTTTTCCAAAAATACCTGCACTTACAACTTCACCCGAATTAGCTGCACTCATTCGTAAACCATCAACGATCAAGTCTCTTGCGATCATAAGTAATACCGCAATCACATTGGCTTGATGAAAATAAACCATCAAGATCAATACTGTATTCACTAACATCTTATCTGCGATTGGATCGGCAAATTTTCCAAATGAAGTGATCCAATTGTTCTTTCGAGCTAACATTCCATCAAAGAAATCTGTAATACTCGCAACCGCAAAAATCACAAACGCGATCACATCACGAAGTGCTAGACCACTTGCTTCATCTATAACACCAATAGTTGGATCCATACATAAAAATACGGCCACAACAACAGGAACCAATAAAATTCTAATAATTGTTAGTCTGTTCGGTATATTCATCTTGGCCATAAGTTACATCCTCCCCTTGTGCATATAGATCTTCATCTGTGTAACCATAATCATAATCGTAATCATAGTCACTATCCTCATATTCAGTTTCATCTTCTTCAACAGGTTTTTGGTATCCCTTACCAATTTGTAGTGTGATAACGGCAGGTTCCCCCTGTTTCCAATCCTCTTTATCAAAAGAAATTTCTTTTCCATCAATAGAAATACTGTTATCTGAATATGTCTCAATACTGATTTCAAAAGTACAATCATCGGATAATTCTAAGCTCTGATTGAATGTACCCGTATATACTTTTGAAGTATCATTGATTGTTTCATCATTCTTTTTCAATGTGATTTTTGTCTTAGTCGGTAACGTAATACTTAAATCCAATGTTTTTACATCCGATTGAATATTCGAAAGCTGATATGCGTTTGTTTCACCGCTAATTTTATCAACAGCTAAAGCCTGAGCCTCTTTCGCTTTTTTACGCTGATTTGCGAGTTTATTTGTCTCCTGTTCTTTTTTAGACAATTGCTCTTCACGAAGCTCTTGCTGCGTTACTAGTTTTTGATTTGAAATCGAACGTAATCCTACATTGATCAAGGATAAAATCCCTAATCCAACTATTCCAATCAGGACAAGCATTTTGATAATTCTCGTCTGGTTTGCGTTCAACGAAGAACTGGTATGACTCACATGCTTTTGAAACCATCCCAAAGATGATTTTTTCTTTTTCTTAGCCGTCTTTTTTGTCTTTTGAACACTCGCCATTTGTTCAACCATGCGCCTTTGTGCCATAGTTAAAGCCATATCTCTTTGATGTGCAAATTCATTGACATCTACATCCACTTCATCTGAAATAGCCTGCCAATTTACGCCAATCGCATCCGAATAGGCATGTACAAAATAGCGAACGAAAGATAGATCATCGGAGAAAACATCAAGGTTGTGTTCTTCGATTGCTTGTATATATTGAGGCGCTAAACGCGTCTGATTTGAAACATCCTGAATGGAAAGTTTTAGGTTTGTTCGACGTTCTTTTAAGATGTGATAATAAGCCACTAAAACTCCCCCTTTGAAGTTTATTATAACAAATTCAAAGCAAGAATACCACGATGTGCTATAATTATTTACGAAAGGATGAATGAAATGTCACAACTTAATTTTTCAATCGGAACATTTTCTCAATGCATGAGTTTCTCTCCACAAAATATTAAAATCGATAATTTTGAAGACTACACACTCTATTGTATTGACTGTGAAAATGTTCAACAATTTGACACAAACACACTAAAAGCCACTAGTCCTAGCGTCTTCTTTTTCTTTGGAAACTTTGAAAAAATAGGGCAAAAGTGCTGGCAGCAAATCTTTGCGATTGCGAAGGATTTCCCAAATTCTTATTGTTTCAATACACACCAAAGCCAAAAGAATTTTGCGGACATCTATTGTGCTACTTTACTTGGACAAATTATTGCCAATATAGTCCCTAAAAAAATTCTTCTTGTCACTAACGATCAAGGATTTCAAGGCATTAAACAAGCTTTGTTGTTTCAAGGAAAAGATATCGACATTGAAATCTTACAGACAAGAGACCCGTTCTTGTTGCCTTTAAAGGAAGAAACGCCTAAGTCTCAGCCAAAACAGACACAAAAACAAAAGAAACAAACAAATACCTCAAAGCCAAATGAAGCAAGTGATGAAGAGGTAATAGAAGCATTAAAGAAATATCCAAAAATCAATACCCGCTATGCTTCTATTGATGATTTAAGTAAATATTTAATGCCCATCTTAGCCAACAAACAAAAGAAGTGTAAACTTTCCAAATGGATTGAGAGTGACTACGCAAAAAAAGTTGGGCGCTATAAAAAAGATTCGAAAGGAAAATATTATAAATTAAAATGATAAAAACAATATATTTAGCTGGAGGCTGCTTCTGGGGTGTACAACACTATTTCGATCAATTTGATGGAATCTCAAATACAACCGTAGGCTATGCGAATGGGAATAGTGAAAATCCAGAATATAAAGATGTGAAGGCCGGACTTACAGGTCATGCAGAAACATTAGAAATCCAATACGATGACACCATCATTTCACTATCTAAGATATTAGACTTATACTTTGACATTATTGATCCTGTATCTGTCAATCAACAAGGTGAAGATATTGGCATCTCCTATCGTACAGGCATTTATTATGTAGATGAAACGGATTTAGAAATAATCCAAGACAAATACAATGAAATTCAAGAAAAATATGATGCAGCTCTAGCCGTTGAGCTTGAACCACTAATAAACTTTTTTAATGCTGAAGAATATCATCAAAAATATCTGGATAAAAACCCAGGTGCCTATTGTCACATTCCTGCATCAAAATTTAAGAAGGGACTTTAATTAGCCCCTTCTTTTATTGTGCTTCCTGCAACATATCCTGTTGTCCATGCAATCTGTAAATTGTATCCTCCTGTTTGCGCATCCAAATCCAATACTTCACCCACAAACTTTAAGCCTTTAATTTTCTTAGACTCCATTGTCTGAGGCTGAATCTGATTTGTCTTGATTCCACCCACTGTAATCATAGCTTGATCAAATCCGGCAAAACTAGACACTTCAAAATCTAAACATTTCAATAATTCACTAATACTTCTTCTTTGTACTTTTGTTGTTTCATTGGCTTTTAAAGAATCATCAATATTTAAACGATCCATGATATATTGTACCAATCGCTTAGGAATCATCATTTCAAGTATGTGATTCAATTGTTTATTTGAAGAACGATTCATTCTTTCTAGTAAAAATGCATCCACTTCATCCATTGATTTATCTGGAATTAAATCAAATATGATTTTGTCAGGTTCTTTATGAATCACATAGCTTGACATGGCCAAAATACCTGGTCCACTAACACCTTCATGCGTAAACAAAATGTCTCCCAATTGTTTATATAAAACTTTTTTATCTTTCTTTACTTGAATACCCACATTCTGCAAAGAAAGACCCGCTAAATCAAAGTTTTCTTTTGTCCGCAAAGAAACCAATCCTGGATATAAATCACTGACTTTGATATCTAATGTATTCGCCCATTTATATCCATCGCCACTACTTCCAGTCGACACAAAAGACTTTCCACCTGTCGCAACAATGACTACATCAAACGAATACGAACCTTTATCTGTTTTAATTCCAACAACTTTATCATCTTCAACCATTAAATCTGTACATGCTTCATCCATATGTAGAATCACATTGTTTTTGCGTAATAATTCCACAAACAATAAAACAACATCCTGACTTGAATTCGAACCAGGAAACATACGCCCATGGTCTTCTTCAATTGTTGGTAGGCCATTGGATTTCAAAAATTTGATCATATCCAGATTCGAAAATTGTGAGAAAGGACTATATAGAAATTTTTCATTGTGCACAACATGCTTGAAAAATTCATCTTTTGAACAATTGTTTGTGACGTTACAACGCCCATGTCCTGTAAGTTGCAACTTCTTTCCCAATTGTTTATTTTTCTCAAACAACTCCACTTGATGACCACCTAAACTTGCAGTATATGCCGCCATCAATCCGGATGGGCCTCCCCCAATCACGCATACTTTTAGCATAAAATACCACTTTCTTCTAAATATATAGCTAAACCATCATGCTCATTGTCTTGTTTTGTGATGGCATCAGCACAAGCCTTTGTATCATCCGTACCATTGATCATACAAACGCCACAACCTGCTACTCTTAACATGTCATTATCATTGGATGTATCTCCAAAGGCCATAACATCTTTTATATCCATATCATTTAATTCACAAATTTTTTGTAGTCCATATCCCTTATTGATTCTTTTATCACAAAATTCCAACAATGTAGATTGTGTTTTAAAACCATGATAATAAGGATTTGGATGTTCTCTTACCCAAGCTTCCGCCTTAGGCATATCTTCTTCTTTCATACGAAACATAATTTTCGCATTTTCATGTGCATAAAAATCTTCTAATTTTACAACTTCTAGCTCTTTATGAGATGTCGAAGCCGAATGAATCATCATATCATCAATATGAACGCAACGAATCTTTCCATCCCAATAGATCATTGGATTGCATTCAACGACATTCATGATTTCCATAGTTTCCTTTAGCCATTCCTTTTTCATCATAAAATAACTGTAGAATTTTTGATGCACACCATCCCATAATTCTGCACCATTCATTCCTACCACAAAGTCAAAATCAAAAGGTAGATCCCAATAGTCTTTATTACGTCTTAACTCGTCAGCAGGACGACCCGAGGCAATCCCAAAATAAATACCTTTTTCATGAAGTTTGATCAAAGCTTTTTTTGTCCTTGGTGTTAATTCTTTTTTTTCATTGACCAAAGTTGCATCTATGTCACAAATTACTAGTTTTGTCGTCATTTTAAATCCTCCAATTCATACGTGAATCCCTCGCCATCTACTTCATGAACACTATTCACAATAATAAAGGCTCTTGGATCTAACTGCATAATTTCATGTTCTAAATTGCTGTAAAGTTTTTGTGGAATTACAATCATCAATACAGGTTTAGATTCATTTGTATATCCACCCTTACCTTCTAAAATTGTAACACCACGCTCCATATTGTTTAATACATGACTTTTAATTTCAAACCATTTATCTGAAATAACCATACAGTTGATTGCCGTACTTGAACCAATCAAAATTGTTTTATCAATCGCAAATCCCGATGTAAATACTGAAAGGACTCCAATCAAAGCTGGTTCTACACCATATGTTGTCATACCTAAAAGGACAGTTAAAGCATCAACGATCATGACTGAATTTCCTGAAGAAATATGGGTATACTTATGAATCAACAAGGCTGGAATATCCATACCTCCAGTACTTGCATTTACTCTAAAGCATAGACCTAAGCCAATTCCCGAAATCAACCCACAATAAATACTTGCCAACATGGGTTGCATGACAAATGTGTCTTTGGGAAATAAAGTTGTCACATATGTTAGTAATGAGACAAAGAATGAATAACTAAATGTTGAAATCAATGATTTCAGTGCAAAGGCCTTCCCCAAAAAAATTGCGCCAACAATATAGAGTCCGATCATCAATATGTTGATCAGCCAAACGGATGGTATAAATGGCAATAATGGTTTTAATGCCACGGCAACACCGGCTACGCCTCCGGTTAATGTATTATTTGGTAAAACAAAAAAAGCAACTGATATTGCTACCATAAAGTTTCCTAATAAAACAACCAATACATCTTTTACATAATTTGTTTTTTTCATAAAAACCTCCCCAAACGCCACCTATATTTTATCAGAAAAGATGGCTTTGTTAAGTAAAAGAAAAAGCTGGATATCCAGCTTATCTTTACAACATTTCTTTTGCGGTTTGCGTAATCAAATCAAATAATTCAATCACTTCTGGTTGTTTTTCATAACCAATCTTATCAAACAACTGATCTACGATTCCTAAAATTTTTTCATGTTGAGCTTTATAAATCTTAAGCATCGAATCATTTAATGTGATATAGATTTTACGAGTATCCTGTTCACTACGAATACGTGTAATCAATTCCTTTTTTTCCATACTTGTAAGCGTACGATTCATCTGCGATTTTTGCATGCGCATATAGTTGCATAAATCCGTTGCGGTTACATTTATATCTTGATTTTGATATAAATAACGACAAATCATCGATTCATTATAAGGAAGGTCTGAAGTAATTCTCTCATTATTAATAACGGTTGTCATTTGAAGCCATGCTTCTAATACTTGTTCATTCTTTTTCATGGTTCTATTCTACCACATTTATCGAATATTCCGTATCATAATTTTGATTCACACAAATCGTTACACGCTTCTTTTTTAAATCATATACACAAGACCATTGTGTCTTTGATATTTTCCCCTGCTTATTCTTATGTGCATCCTGAGAACAATCGGATAAAAGTTGCATTGCCTCATGACTTGTTAATACTCCATTTGAAGAATTTAGTTTCTCATCAATAATTTGATAGCGGTCTTGACCAAAATTAAATTCTGCATCTGGATTAGTAAGTAAGAAATTGGTTGCACATTGATAGTTCTTATCTGGATATACCACTTTCATTTCATCATCCACATATTGAACTAACACACTCTTACGAGTGTGGGCTTTTTTTATAAAGCCTAGTTCTCTCCT
>NZ_QSPK01000052.1:10200-16910 GCF_003436425.1 Eubacterium sp. TM05-53 | reverse complement strand
GTAATAACTATCACAAGCATAATTTAACACAAAGTGTAAGTTCTGTCATTATTCTATTCTCACTTTTTAAAAAAAATTCATTTTTTGGTAATAGAATGTTTCTTTAAATTTTTAAAACGTGGATATCGTAGTACTCATTTGATTAAAGAAAAGTACTAGCAAATAGCTAATGCTTACCGAAATTCAAGTAAAATTAAACTGTCTTGATAATTTTAGAGAAGTCTTCGTTTTAGAAATTTCATACTCTTCATCTGTGCTTTTTCCATTAATCATCAATTGACCACTGACTAAAGTAGTAACATAAGAATCTGTTGTCATGTCATACACTTCAAAAATACCCCCATTTTAATTTAATAGTCCTTTTTTCGTTCCTGATAATCTATGTCATGTGATTATTTATTGTTTTTTCACATACATTTTTTCCTGTCGCGAAGCCAAAATCTTAATATATAAAAAAAGACCTCTTTCGAGATCTATGCTACAAATTCATTTAAAGCATCAATTGTTTTAGTATATTGCTCTTTCACTGCATCAAATTGTTGTAAAGCCAATTCCAAATTACTTGCACGCAAACTCTCAGTAATTTCAAAACTAGGCTTATACAAATGATCAAATCCTAAGTTCATACATACACCTTTTAAAGTATGCGCAGCTCTAAAAGCTAATTCTACTTGTTTTTCATTCAAAGCCGTTTCTAAATCTTGAAAACTCGTATCATCTTTAAATTTCAAAGCGAACTTTTCAATCATTTTAGCACTTGGCAAACGCTTAATAACATCTTGATAGTTTGCTCCCATTTTTACATAACATTCTTCGATTGTCATTCTATTTTCCTCTCTGAAATATAACTGAATATTAAATTAATATTTTAATTAAAGCTTTTTTAAATCATCTATATTCTATAATCTAACCAAATAAAATGCAATATAAAAAGGAAGCAAAAGCTTCCTGAATGATTAGTTCTTTAATGCTTGTAATGGTGCAGGAATTCTTCCTCCACGATTGATCATGACATCATTGGAAATCTGAGAAATTGGCATCACTGGACCAGCACCTAATAAACCACCAAAGTCTAGTTCATCTCCAACATCTTTTCCAATCGCAGGAATCACACGTACAGCTGTCGTCTTTGTGTTAACCATACCGATTGCAGCTTCATCCGCAATAATTCCTGAAATAACGCTTGCGCTTGTTTCACCTGGAATTACAATCATATCCAAGCCAACACTACATACTGCAGTCATAGCTTCTAATTTTTCTAATTTTAATGCACCTGTTCTTGCCGCATGAATCATACCTGCATCTTCACTTACAGGAATAAAAGCACCAGATAATCCACCAACATTACTTGTTGCCATAACGCCACCTTTTTTAACAGCATCATTCAACATGGCTAAACAAGCTGTTGTTCCATAAGCACCACATGTTTCCAATCCCATTTCCTCTAGAATATAGGCAACACTATCACCAACAGCTGGAGTTGGAGCTAAAGACAAGTCCACAATTCCAAATGGAACACCCAGTTTTTCACTTGCAACAGTTCCAACCAACTGTCCCATACGCGTAATCTTGAAGGCTGTGCGCTTAATTAGATCTGCAATCTGATCCATACGCAATGATTTATCGGCTTTACTTAATACAGCACGCACAACACCTGGTCCAGATACACCGACATTGATTACACAATCGGCTTCACCTACACCATGGAAGGCACCAGCCATAAATGGATTGTCTTCAGGCGCATTACAGAATACAACAAGTTTAGCAGCACCTAAACAATTGTCATCCTTTGTATATTCAGCGCAACGCTTCACAATACGCCCCATCTGCGCAACGGCATCCATATTGATTCCAGCTTTTGTACTACCTACATTGACACTAGCACAAACATGCTGCGTCTTTGCCAAGGCTTCAGGAATGGATTCAATCAATTCATTATCCCCTGCTGCATATCCTTTTTGTACTAAGGCAGAGTATCCTCCGATAAAATCGACACCTAATTTTTGAGCACAACGCTCTAAAGTTAATGCGTATTCAACTGGATTCCCCCCTGAACAAGCCACTAACATCGCAATTGGTGTTACACTGATTCGTTTATTTACAACGGGAATACCATAAGTCTTACTAAAATCGTTTCCAACTTTTACTAAGTCTTTGGCTAAGCGGCAAATCTTTTCTTCCACTTTTTGACATGACACATGAATGTCTGGATCCATACAATCCAATAAACTAATACCCATTGTGATTGTACGAATATCCAAATATTCTTCGTCAATCATCTTTATTGTTTCTAAAATTTCATTTGTCTGCATAGGAATACCTCATTAAATTTTGTGCATAGAATTGAAAATATCCTGATGCATACAACGAATGACTAGATTCTTTTCTTTCCCTAATTTTTCCATTCTTTCCGCAAATTCATTTAATGGAATACTCATTTCATCAATCGCAACCATCATAGTCATAGTAAACATAGAATCTACGATTGTTTGAGTTACATCCAATACATTTAGATTGTAGTTTGCGCATTCATTGGCAATCATAGCCAAGATTCCTACTTTGTCTTTTCCAATTACACTAATAACAGCCTTCATCATCATTCTCCTTAAAATTTGATTTCACATTTTTCAAAGCGTATAAGCTCATATGGTTCATATGCACTCTGGATTCCCTGCACATTCACATCATATTCACTTGGCATAAAGGATACCTCATTTTGTTGATTTAGACAATCCTTAATAATTTGGCTTTGTTCTTTTGTCAAAGTATGTGACTTCTTGAAACAAATGTCATTTGCCTTATCAACCAATACAATTTCGACATCTAGACAATCATTTTTAAATAAGTGTTCTTTCCAGTCACACTCTTGTACATTGAAATAAAAATCACTGGAATCAATATCGCCACCTTCAAGCACAAACACGGCAATATCGTTTGTGTAACAAAAATGAAGATCGATACCACTATTCAACATATCAATTTCCTCCTGTGTCCAATCCTCATCTTTTATCACTAACATAAAACGGTTTTCTACATAGTCCATAATGGCACCAAAATCGATGTCATATGCGAATTTTTCTTTTTTTCCCATACATCCATTATAAAGATTATCTTAAGAAAAAGCGAATCAATTTCTCATTCATTTTTGCATAAGGCTGATAACGCATAGGTAAGTCAATAATTCTCTTTTTATCTACAATACTCTTTGTGTGACTAAACGTATCAAAGCCACGTTTTCCATGATAAGAACCCATACCACTTTCGCCTACGCCACCAAAGCCCATATTACTAGTAGCTAAATGAATCACAACATCATTGATACAGCCACCACCAAAGGCTACTTCACTTGTTACTTTCTTCGATACCTGTTTATTATTTGTGAAAATATATAAAGCTAATGGGCTAGGCATAGAATTAATTTTATCGATAATCCAATCTAAATCTGAATATGTCAAAACTGGCATAACAGGTCCAAATATCTCTTCCTGCATAATTGGATCTGAAAAATCCACATGATCCATTACTGTTGGTTCAATTTGTAGATCATGATGTTTTCCACCATATACAACCTTCTCCTTATCAATTAAGCCTAATATTCTCTTATAGTGCTTTTCACTAATAATATGACCATAATCATCTAAACTCGCATATTGACGTTTAATTTCCGCAATCACACATTCGATAAATCGATCTTTTATAGATTCATGCACCAATATATAGTCTGGAGCTACACAAGTTTGTCCACAATTCAAATATTTTCCAAATACAATTCTTCGTGCAGCTAATTTGATATCTGCATCTTTATCTACGATACAAGGACTTTTTCCACCCAATTCTAAAGTAACCGGCGTTAAATATTGACTCACCTTATTCATCACAATTTTTCCTACACGTTTTGAACCTGTATAAAAAATATAGTCAAACTTTGAATCTAATAATTTAGAACTCACTTCACTATCTCCAAGTACACAAGCCACATATTCTGGATCAAAGTATTCTTCAATCATATCCTTAATAACTTGAGATGTGTGTGGACTAAATTCACTTGGCTTTAATACAACCGTATTTCCTGCTGCAAGTGCATCAATTAATGGATCAATAGATAATAAAAATGGATAATTCCAAGGACTAATGACTAACACCACACCATAGGGACTTGGCTTCTCAAAACTGCGCGACAAAAATTGAGACAATGGTGTATATACAGTCTTTTCTTTAGCGAACCTACGAATGTGTTTTTCCATGTAAGTTAATTCACTTAAAGCTAACCCAACTTCACACATATACGTTTCAAAATTTGATTTTCCAACATCCATTTTAATAGCTTCATTAATTCTGTGTTCATAAGCTAAAATTGCCTTTTTTAAAGTTTTTAAGGCATTTACTCTAAAATCAACATCTAGAGTTTTATGTTGATTATAGAATTCTCTTTGTTTTAAAACGATTGGATCCATACTTAATCCTCCACTACTAAATCATATACTTTTTCTAACTCTTTTACATCCCACAAAACTGGAACTGGATACAATGGATTGGCTTCCTGATCTGCATAAAGAGCTAATTCATGAATATCCGATTTCTGTAATTCACTAAATGTTGATGAAATGCCAAAATGCTTTTTCATTAAAGTAATTTGTTCAATAAAACGCTCAGCCCCAACTTTATAGGAATCATTCGCGTTACAGATTCCACAATACAAAGCCATTTCATATAACTTCTTATACACACTTTCTCCATATTGTTTCAACACAACATCTAACAATGTCGCATTAGCCAGTCCATGCGCAATATTATATTTCCCACCTAATGAATGGGCTATCGCATGCACATATCCTACATAAGATACTGTAAAGGCATGTCCTGCATAGTAGGCAGCATCCAACATATTGCTTCTAGCTTCTAAATCATTTCCGTCTTCATACACCTTATATATATTCTCAAAAATTAGTTTTGTAGCCTTTAACGCATATGCACGCGTCTTCTTTGTGGTCGAATTACCAATATAAGCCTCAATCGCATGGGTTAAAGCATCCATACCAGTACATGCCGTAATAAATGGAGGCAAGGATAAAGTGGGTTTTGGATCTAAAACGGCATAATCAGGAATCAAATTAAAATCATTGATCGCATATTTATGACGTGTTTTTGAATCTACAATGACAGCCGCAAGAGTTGTTTCACTTCCTGTTCCAGCTGTGGTAGGTACACAAATCAACAATGGTAGTTTCTTCCATATCTTTAAAATTCCCTCCATCTTTGATAGTGGTTTCTTAGGACGAGCAAGCCTAGCACCAACGGCCTTAGCACAATCCATGCTGGATCCTCCACCAAAACCAATTAAAGCCTGACAATTCGAAGATAAATATAAGTTTTTTGCTTCTTCTACATTATCACTTGTAGGATTTGCGACCGTCTTATCATAAATGACATATGAAATAGAATGATGATCTAAGTGTTCACACATACGATTTAATATTCCTAATTGATACACTGTAAAATCAGTAATAACCATCACTTTAGATATATGATTATCCATGCAAATATGAGAAATTAAAGATGTACTCTTTAATATTTCAGGAGTTCGATAAGGTAAAATAGGAATCACGAGTTTAAAACAATTCTGAAAAATTCGACAATATATTTTCTTGAATGTATTCATAAAGCACCTCCGTTTAGTTAACTTTGTATACTTTATATTTATTTGTTCACTTTGTCAACTATAAAAAATATGGACACGTTCATGTCCATACCTTTATGCTTTCATCAACAGCCTTTCAATCGACTCTTCACTTACTGAGAAGATGGATGCGATAGCTTTAACACTGAATCCCTTGTCTACCATTGTTTGATACATCTCAAGTTCTTTTTTCTCGCTGCCTTGTTCAATGCCTTTTCTTATTCCTTCAGCTTCCCATTCCTTTGACTTTGCTTCCAGCCATCTTTTTTCAGCTTCACACATTTAACTTCACCTAAGCTTTCATCAACAGCCTTTCAATCGACTCTTCACTTACTGAGAAGATGGATGCGATACTTGAAATACTGAATCCTTTGTCTACCATTGTTTGATACATTTCTTTACGATTATTCTCGCTGCCTTGTTCGATTCCTTGTTCAATGCCCTGTTCAATTCCTTGTTCAATGCCTTGCTCAATACCTTGTTTGATTCCTAACTCAATTCCTTCAGCTTTCCATTCCTTTGACTTTACTTCTAGCCATCTCTTTTCAGCTTCACACATTTCAATATCCTCCTTTTCCTCTAATTCTTCTAAATCCAACCATTCTACATCCGTCAATGTCTTGACTACTTTTAACACACTGCTTTTCACAAGTCCAAAACTATTACTCTTTTCTTCATAAATAGACTGATCATAAATACTTCGACATATGTAGAATAGATTATACACGTCTTCTTCATTAAAATTATATGAAGTATTTCCTGTGATTTCAATCAGATTCATTTTGTATTCATGGAAATAAGATTTGAACCTTTCATCCACCTCTACAAGTTCAGAAAGCTGTCTAGCCGCATTCCAAGGCCTTTCACCTGTATAGAATACCAGAATGTGCACCATTGGTAGTTTTTCTTTTGACTTATTCTTCTTTGACTTCTTTAACATTCTGTCATACGCTACAAACTCATATGCAGCTGCCCTTACAACCATGGACATATCCACATAACTTTGATTCTCAATAATAAATGCACTATAAAG
>NZ_QSPK01000052.1:0-10190 GCF_003436425.1 Eubacterium sp. TM05-53 | reverse complement strand
TCTTCTTCATTAAAATTATATGAAGTATTTCCTGTGATTTCAATCAGATTCATTTTGTATTCATGGAAATAAGATTTGAACCTTTCATCCACCTCTACAAGTTCAGAAAGCTGTCTAGCCGCATTCCAAGGCCTTTCACCTGTATAGAATACCAGAATGTGCACCATTGGTAGTTTTTCTTTTGACTTATTCTTCTTTGACTTCTTTAACATTCTGTCATACGCTACAAACTCATATGCAGCTGCCCTTACAACCATGGACATATCCACATAACTTTGATTCTCAATAATAAATGCACTATAAAGATTTCCATCATTGTACTTACGAATCACATCCACATGCTTTTCTAGATCCATATTCGAATCATTCATCTCTGAATCAAGTTCCATACAGTTTTCAGGTTTAAGAACTCTTTCTCCACCAAAGAAGTACGCATTAAAGAAGTCGACAAAATAGGCATTGTTTTCTAAAAACTCCTTCATAATTTTGTCTTTTGATTTATTCATGTGATTTCATCACCCCTATCTCATATACGAAATAAATTGAGGCTTTTCCAAAAAAGATGCATATTTTGATAATTTCACATAATTCAATCGGATTTCACAATATTTACCAAAGTTATACTAAAATTATGACAACATGAAATGTTATTCTATAAGTGCCTTAAAGATAAGGCAATGAATATAGAAATAAACCAATATTCATATCTCTCTCCTAAAAATAATAATAAACAAAAGAAACCATTCTAGACGCCAACACTAGAATGGTTTCTTTTCTACTAAACTTGTAGAATATAGCTATTCTTTGCTACAATACAACTATGCCAAGAATTCAAAATGATTGTATAAATACAATAGAAATTAAAAAAAGTAAATTTATTACCTACCTTCATAGAACACAAGATGAACAAGAGGCAAAAGACTTTTTAAAAGCTATAAAAAAAGAACATCCCAATGCCAATCATCATTGTACAGCTATGATTATAGGAAACATTATGCGATCTAACGATGATGGAGAACCAAGTCAGACAGCAGGTCACCCTATGTTAGATGTGTTGATGCATAATGATATGCAAGATATTCTAGCCGTTGTAGTACGCTATTTTGGAGGAATCAAGCTTGGAACTGGAGGACTTGTAAGAGCCTACTCATCTAGTGTACAAGAAGCTCTAAAACAAGCTACTCTTACCACTGTAACCACTCTTCATGAATATCAAATTCATTTTTCTTATGATTTGATTGGAAAAATCGATCATTATTTTAGAACTCAAAACATCGAAGTTATTGAACAACAATATGAAGAAGATGTCGTTTATCATTTCGTAAATCAATGTGATATCTCAAAAGATTTAATGGAACTTTCAAACGGAAAAATTCAAATTCAATACATACAAGACATTGAAACCGAATGCGTTATTTAATGCGCATATTATGAATATGATATACTTTAGAAAAGCGAGGTACCTTTATGGATAGTATTTTTACTCTTATTGCCTTTTTTGTGATTATCTTTATATTTGGAACCCTAGCAAGCTGGCTGCTTCCATTTATTTTACCAATCATCATTTTCTTCTGGATTATTTCCCTATTTACAGGAAGAAGGCATGTACACGTTCACACTTATCGCAGTACACAAAGCCAAAATGAACAACCAAAATCAACTCCAAAACATGGAGCTATTGATGTTGAATATACGGAACACGAAGAAGATGGAGATAACCAATGATTTGTCACAACAGTGTTGGATATGATGCACAAATCAAAGACTTGTTGATTAAATCCGCATTTAATATGGATAAAAAAGAAATCGATGCCTGGATGAAATATCAATATGATCCACAACACATGTTCTGTTTCTGGCAAGACGATAAGATTACTTCTTGTCTTCAAGTCACAAAAAGAACGATGATGTTTTTAGATCGACAAATGCGCGTATCTGTGATTGGTATGGCTGCAACTTTACCAGATTATAGACAAAGAAAACAATTTTCTAACTTATTAGATGCTGCCATTTCACAAGCTACCTATAACGATTTATTAACCATCACATACACAAACATGCCAAAATTATTTGAGGCCAAAAGCTTTCAACACATTTCAAACACAAAAGAATATTGGATTGGAGCTCCACTATGCAGAAGTGGTAATCCTTATCATGTAAAACAAAAAGCAGAGAACTTATACACATTATATTTCCAATTCATGCAGTATTTTGATGGCAGTATTCTATTAAGTGAAGATGAATTCAACAAGCTTATCCAATATCATAAAAGCTTAAAAAAATCCATTGTCACAATGGTTAATGAAGATAAACAACCGAAAGGATTTGCGATATATTCTACTAAAGATCATCAAGCACACGTAGAAGTTTTAGTTTACTTCGATTCACAAGCCATTCAAGATCTTCTAAGTTATTTATCCATCAACAATGAAGTAACATCCATTCTAATCAGTGAAAGTGAAAGATTTGATAAATTATTCCCGCTTCATTTTCCTAGAACCGATAAAAAATTAATGGTCAGATTAAACAATTATAAATTATTTGATAAATTCTCGAACACCAATATCAGAAACGCAAAAGCAGCTTATGAACTATTAGAAAAGCCTACATGGAATCATTTCCAGTAGGCTTTTTACTATAATACGCAAAAAAGGAGGCATCGCTAAAAACCTCCCTTTCTGCTTAGAATAATGGATTTAGATACTCTTAACAAGCATCCTCCATTATCTTAACACGTTTTAAATGAAATGAAACAAATTTATTTTTGTTTTACCAAAGTCTCCAACATATTTCGAGCCACACTATACTCATAATAAGGACCCAATTGATTGTTTGCGGCATACTTCGCCTCTTCTAAAGCTGTACATGGCGCATAAGAATGTTCAAACATCGACAACATTTGTAAATCATTACCACCATCGCCATAAACCGCTATCTCATCATCTTCAATATGTAAATACTGTCCTAACCAATGTACGGCATTTCCTTTATTCACACCTTGTTTCGTAATTTCAATCAAATTCTTATCGCAAGGCGCATTCACAATCGAATGTGAATATTTATCTAAAAATTTATACAAACGATTATACGATTTACCAGGCTGTAAGTGCGAGTTGATCTTACAAACATCCTTAGATAAAATTTCCTCTTTCGATTGATTAAACACCAATCGTTTCGAAATATTTTCCATAAAGAACTTTGCAACCTCAACATCATCCCCATCCGGATGAGGCATTCTCTCCATTTTTTCAAAGAATTCCTCTTTGGATTGTTTCGTATACGTCTTATAAGGTGTAATAAACTCTAAATCTAAATCATCAAACTCATCTAGAATGATTTTCAAAATATCCTTATCAATTAAATCCAACTTTAGTGTTTCACCCTCAGGACTCATAATCAAAGCCCCATTCATACAAATACGATAAATCTTATTTTCTAATCCATTCAATTCTGCCATTGAACAATCACGACCTGTAGATATTGTAAAAAATGCATTCTCACTTATTATCTTTTCAATTGTAACCTTGATCAATTCATCAAATTGATGACTTCTAGCTAGTAATGTACCATCTAAATCTGATGCGAATAACTTAATCATTCGAATCCTCCACTAACGAATACGCTAACTTCAACATGTTGTCAACATTCTGTAATCCATAATCCAACGTTTCAATTTGAGCCACTGGAATTTTAACTTTCTCTTTCATTTCTGGAATCTTAAAACGAACCTGTGGCCCCACTAAAATACAATCATAGTCCTGCCACTTTGATTCATAGCCTCCAACACCCGTTGCCTTCACAACTAGATCTTTTCCGTTGTCACTTGCCCATTTTTCCATCTTTTTAACAATTAATCCGGTCGACATTCCACCAGCACATACAAATAATATTCTCATAAGACCTCCCTTAAAACTCAATCTCTCCTGTTAGATGATATGCCCTACGATAACTCACATTACGATTTTTACGCTTCATATTATTGTCTTCACCAGGAAAATACATCGGATTTTTATGTGTTTTTTTATACCCATCATAAATATCCAAAGCATCCTGATACACTTCTTTCACATTCATCGTTCCATACATCATAGCTGGAATTACATAGATAGGAACTTGATTACCATACTTCTCAATATAATCATCAATCTTATATGAAAGATGTGGACAAGCCATGATAACATCATATTCATCATAATGTTCATGTACTTCCTTAAAAGGGCAAAATCCTATCTTTAACTTATCATCATACCCTTTTTCAACAAGTTCACTCTTAACTTTTCGCATCAATACTCTACTTGAAAAGCCACCCCCGCAGCAGATGCACACCCTTAACATGCACCCACCATTTTTGTCCGAAGCTGATAATAAGCCCCAATTAGATTGGCATCATTTCTAAACTCACAAGCCACAACTTCAACAGGACGCAAAGGAAACATCGGTAAAAACAACTTTTTATATTGTTCATTGATTTTTCCAATCAATAAAGGCTGCGCTGAAATACCACCGCCAATCGCAAATTTTTCTGGATCAAAAATAGCTTGAATATTATAAAGTTGTAACGCAATGTAGAAACAAAATTCATCTAGAGCTGCCAATACTTTTCCATTGCCTGCATTTGCCATCTCAAAAATTTCTTCTCCACTATACTTTTCATCGGTTTCTAAATACTTTTGTACTAAACCCAATAAACCGGCAATTCCACTTGTGAATGCCCATAGGCCTTGGTAGTTGGCTGGATACGCATTGTTTGTATACAAACAAGAAACTTCTCCCGCTGAAAACCGTCTTCCATTATGTACTTTTTTATCTTTAATTAAACATCCACCAATGCCCGTACCTAAAATAATCGCAACACTATCCTGAACATCTTTTAAAGCACCATATCCAACTTCAGCACTACCCGCACACTTGGCATCATTCCCAATCCATACCGGCACACCATATTTTTCACTTAATACCTTTTCAACAGGTTCATTTTGAATATATATTAAAGCTCCTCCTGTTAATGCGATTCCCTTCTCAGAATCAATCACACCTGGCATACTTAATGCGATTCCATCAATACCACTCGGTATAATCATATCCATCGCATCATATAAATCTTTTACGGTATATTCACAATTACCATCCATTGTATTTGGTGCTGGAGTTTTAATTTTTCCACTATCCAACTTATTTCTATTTTCATCATATAAGGCATATTTAATTGAACTGCCCCCAATATCCATCGCAAAAATTTTCATAACAATAGCCCCCTGTCACAATAGGACGTATCTGCCAGATCTTCAATTTCAAAATGATCCGTATATTCTAAAATTGTCACTGAACAATTCTCAACATCCCCCATGCGCAACAACTAGTACATTATCCGCATGTGATTTAGCGATTGTTTCTAAACAAGACTTGAACCGTTGAATACCCTCTTGTGTTAATGGAGAATCACACCAACCTTGTACTTTCTTTTGTTGATTGAATAAGGTTTGTCCATGACGCACAAGATAAATTTTCATTAATCTAGATCCTCACCATTTGATGCGATAACCTTTTTATACCAATAGAATGAATCTTTACGACTTCTTGAATAATCTCCCGTGCCATCATCTTGTTTATCTACATAAATAAATCCATAGCGCTTGCGCATCTCACCAGTTCCTGCAGAAACTAAGTCAATACATCCCCAAGTTGTATACGCAATTAGATCCACACCATTTTCAATGGCTTTATCCATAGCTTGAATGTGTTGTCTATAGTAATCAATACGGAATGGATCATGAATACTTCCATCTTCTTCCACCGTATCAAATGCTCCCAAACCATTTTCAACAATCAATAGAGGCAATTCATAACGGTCATACATCATTTCTAAATAGTACTGTAAGCCTGTTGGATCGGTTGCCCATCCCCAATCTGAATATTGAAGATATTCATTACGAGCTCCAGCCGAGAAATTTCCACCTACTTTATCAGTGACTGTATGTGTAGTCACAACCGTAGACATGTAATATGAGAATGAATACATATCCACCGTACCTTTTTTCAAATCCTCTAAATCTTCCGGTAAAATTTCCAATTTCACATTGTGCTCTTTCCACAACCGCTTTGCGTAAGTAGGATATTTACCCTTACATTGCACATCACCACAATAGAAGATTCCCTGTTCCCAAGTGTGACGATTTAAAAGAATATCACTCGGATCACAAGTCATTGGATAGAATGTAATTCCACAAATCATACATCCTATCTTATTCTCTGGATCAATTTCATGTCCAATTTGAACAGCCTTGGCACTTGCCACAAACTGATGGTGTAAAATTTGGTACGCATTTTGGTAATCCTCATCACTAGCCTTATTGCCAAACATTTCCAAGAACATAACCGTGTTATTGATTTCATTAAATGTTAACCAATATTTAACCAAGCCCTTAAATTCTTCGAAACATGTTTTCGCAAAACGAGTATAGAATTCAATCAACTTACGATTCTTCCATCCACCATAATGTTCTTCTAAATATAATGGTGTATCAAAATGCCAAATTGTTACTAATGGTTCAATATTATATTTTCTTAATTCAGTAAATACATTGCGATAAAATTCAATACCCTTTTGGTTTGGCACTTCTTCATCCCCATTTGGGAATAGTCTTGACCAAGAAATTGACATACGGAATGTTTTAAATCCCATTTCACCCATTAAGGCAATATCTTCTTTATAATGATGATAAAAATCAATTCCATCATGATTTGGATATAGATAATCATCTAACACCGCATAATGCGCGCCTTCAGGAATACCCCTTGGACTTTCTGGTTCTGCATGAGGATTTCCATCCTTATCTATATATGTCACTAAACGAGGTGCATTCACACTTCCTCCTGTTTTTACATCCGTTAAAGCAGGGCCTCTGCCATCTACATTCCAAGCTCCTTCACATTGGTTGGCCGCTGTTGCACCACCCCATAAAAATCCTTTTGGAAAACTCATCTTATTTACCTTCACTTTCTATACTTACATTTCCACTACTTACACCCGATACAGCTTCATCTAATGGAAGCCACTCTAGTGCTTTATAAATAAACGTATCCCAGAATACCCAGTCATGACCTCCAGGTCCTGTTTGGTATTCATGTTCAATTTCTTTTTCTAATAAATACTGATGGAATTGTTCATTCTGTTCTTTCAACATAAAATCCTCGGTTCCACAAGCTATAAACAACTTAGGAAACTCCTCTGATTTTAAACCATCCACCAAGGCATAATAATCCATATCACTGCCTTTTAATTTTGAAATATCCCCAAAAATCGATTCATAATAATAGCGATTGCCCATTGGGTTTAAATCTTCATATGTCGATGAATATACCCCATCTAAAACAAGTGCACTTGATAAGGCGACAATCGAACCAAACGTATCATGATATTTTAAACCATTGCGCAATGCGCCATAGCCACCCATGGATAATCCACCAATGAAAGTATCTTCTCGTTTATTGGAAAGAGGAAAACTTCTTCTTGTGAAATCCACAAGTTCTTCACCAATAAATACTCCAAAATTATCCATACAACGTGGCTGATCCACATAGAATTTATTTTCTCCACTAGGCATCACAACCGCCAAGTTTTTCTCTTGCGCCCAAGCCTCAATTCTTGTGCCATTGATCCAATCGGATGTACTGCCAAAAATTCCATGCAGTAAATACAACGTTTTGAAGGTTGTCTGCGGCTTGAAATTTGGATCTGTGAACACATATTTATCCGTTGGTAAAATCACCGTAATATCAACTGTGCGCATTAATGATTTTGAAAAAAAGTTACAAGTTAAATGGGCCATACACTAAACCTCATCATATGTATATAAATGAATATTATTTTCTTTTACATACGCTTTTAATTCTTCACTCATTAAAAAATCTGCTTCTAATACTCTAGGAGTTGTAAGACTAGAAACTGATAAAATATATTGATCTAAATAACCCGGATGACAAACCATCATATTAAATCCATCTTTTGCTTCATCTACCATCTTTTTAAATGAAGTCATTGGATCATAGTTAGGAAACATACTATCCATATACATATGCATATCTTGGCCATTCACCTTTTCGCATCCCATGATCAAAGTTTTTAAATTGTGTCGTTTTCCCACAATTTCAATTGCCCTATTTAAGTTTTTGCTCATTACAGCATGCGCCTCAAAATAAGCAGGTTCTTTTCCTGTTATTTCTTTAAACCGATTGTATTGAGCTTCCACTTCGAGAATGGCCTCATCCAAATCCACAAAATCCTCTTTTGTGCTGCGATACATTTTGCTCGTTTTAAAAGTTCCATCTTCTTGAACTAAACTCGAAATGGATACAGGATCACTAATAGGTTTTCCCACACACACATTCGTATGTTGTCCTAGACAAATATCATAATCTTTTACCAATTCATAACCATGAAGACTGTCTGGCATATTCACCATAAAACCAATATTTTTAATGACACCATTTTTTACAGTTTCATATATCCCATAATTTATAGCTTTAGAAAAACCTAAATCATCGGCTCTTACCATTATTTTTTTCATGTTGTACCTCACAAGAAAAGGCGAAACAAAACTATTCCGCCTCCTCCTTCTTACTAATCTAAATCTTCACCTTGTGTTTCAATCACTTTTTTATACCAATAGAAACTATCTTTCTTATAACGATTCAAGCTTCCATTTCCTTCATCATCACGATCTACATATACAAATCCGTAGCGTTTACGCATTTCACCAGTTCCCGCAGAAACTAAATCAATGCATCCCCACATTGTATATCCCATTAGGTTAACACCATCTTTATTGATCGCATCATCCATAGATTGAATGTTTTGACGCAAGTAATCAATACGATAATCATCATGTACTGTCTTGTCATCTTCTAATACATCAGACCATCCGATACCGTTTTCAACAATCCAAATTGGCTTATTGTAACGATAATACAATGTGTTACATGCCAAACGTAAACATGCAGGATCCGTTGCCCATCCCCATGCGTTTGTCTTCACATAAGGGTTTGTAACCCCCATCATGAAGTTTCCACCACTATCATTACCCACATCATGCACAGTTACTGTACTGCTTCCATAACATGAAAAGCTTAAGAAATCAGCTGCGTATTTTTCTAACAACTCATAATCTTCTGGACAATCCTCTAATTGAATGCCTTTTCTTTCATATTCTTTTAATTTAAATTCTGGATAATGACCACCCGTTTGAACGTCGGCATACCAAATTGTTTGTTGACTGCGCTCTAATGCCAAGATTTGATCTGCTGGATCACAAGTATATGTATATACAGGTCCATATGCCAACATTTGACCAATCTTGATATCTGGATAATTTTCATGACAGAACTTAACAACTTTAGCACTTGCGACAAACTGGTTGTGAGCCCCCTGTGCTTTGGCTTGTTCACTAAAATCCACAAGTCCACCAGCCATATATGGCATCATAGACATAATGTTGATTTCATTAAATGTTAGATAGTATTTTACTTTTCCAACATAACGCTCAATGACTGTCTTTGCGTATTTTTCAAAGAAATCAATACAACGACGATCTTTCCATCCACCATATTTGATTGTCAATCCAATTGGTGTTTCATAGTGAGATAAAGTTACCAATGGTTCAATACCATATTTTTTACATTCATCAAACACTTCATCATAGAATTTCAAACCTTCTTCATTTGGCTGTTCATCATCTCCATTTGGGAAGATTCTAGCCCAGTTCATAGACATACGGAATGTTTTAAATCCCATTTCTCCCATTAGGGCAATGTCTTCTTTAAAGTGATGATAGAAATCTGTAGCTGTATGACTTGGATAATATTCATCTTCTAATACAGCTGGAATCGCTCCCTCTGGAATAAAACGATCTGTTGCGGATGTAAACATCATTGGTGTACTTCCAGTTTCGTTTGTCTTAGGATTTCTCCAAGTAACACGACGAGCTACTGTGTGAGATCCATTTGTCAAAGTATCACTTGTGTTAATTCCTTTTCCACCTTCTAAATATCCACCTTCATATTGGTTGGCAGCTGTTGCACCGCCCCATAAAAACTCTTTTGGAAAACTCATATATACCTCTTTCTAAAAAAATGACGACGCCAGCGTTTAGGCCTGACGCCGTTTTAATACTTATTATTCAGCTTCTGCTGCT
>NZ_QSPK01000051.1 GCF_003436425.1 Eubacterium sp. TM05-53 | reverse complement strand
TTAATAGAGTTTCCGATTTAGTTTATTTAAGCCATTTTATTTTTCATGCGTAACTACTAGGAAGATTCAGTAACGTCGGCTAATTGTGTAAAACCTTTCTATCTCCTGGTTTAGTTGTATTGAGATCGTACAATAATCCTTTTGGCATCTTATTGACAAAAGGGACAATAGAACCACCATACTTGATTAATCCAGATCCAGTTGGTGCATTTGTGATGTATCCCATCTGTTCTTCTGAAATATTTAAAAGTCTTGCTAAATCTTCTCTGTCATTGGCAGATTGATTTAACATAACGATAAATTCAGAGTTTGATAGCATACTTGTTCCTTGTTGAGAAGAAAGAAGATATTTAACATTTTGTGTAATACCAGTAGGATAGGCATCTCTTTTACGGAATTGTCTCCATGCAGATGCAAAGAAGGTTGCACTTTCTTCATTTTCAAAGATAACGTGAATCTCATCAATGAAGACATGTGTACGTTTTCCTTTTCTCCAATTTTCATTGACACGGTTGATAATCGCATCCGTAATCACAAGTAATCCCATTGTCTTTAATTGTTTGCCTAAATTAAAGATGTTGAAAGATAGGATTCTAGATTTGATATCTACATTGGTTTCATGGGCAAAAATGTTTAAGGATCCATTTGTAAATAATTCGAGTTTAATAGCTAATGATTTAGCTTCTGGTTCACTTTGTTCTAGTAACTTGTTGTATAGGTGCTTTAATGTAGGAATATAGTTGTTTTTCATGGCATCCTGATAAACCAAAGATACACAACGATCAATAATGGAACGGTCGATTGGAGATATTCCTCCATGGTTTGTATCTAACTGTTCAAATAAAGACATGATAAATTGAGATTTATCCGCAATGGCATTACCACTATCTCCATAACCTTCTGACATATCCATGGCATTAATATAATCTTTACTATTCGTTCCAATATGAATGATCTGTCCTTTCATCGCTTTAATGATTGGATCATATTCACCTTCTGGATCTGCAATAATAATATCGTCATTCGTAGACAGAATTAAGAATTCAATTTCTTCTTTAGTAAGAAAAGATTTACCTGATCCAGGAATACCCAACACAAAAAAATTTGGATTTTGTAACAAAGCTTTGTTACAAAGAATCGGATTATTGGTAATGGCATTTTGTCCATACCAAATCCCACCTTTCTGCATGATTTCATGAGCTCTAAAGGGAATAAATACAGCAGCACTTTCTGTAAGCAGGGTACGAGTGATATTGAGTTTGTTGACTCCAATAGGAAGAGCTGTTTGTAGACCATCTAATTGTCGTTTTGAAAAGTAGAGTGTTTCTAGTTCACAAACATATTTACGAGCTACAGCTTTTAATGTTTCCGTATCTTTATCGAGTTCTTCTAAAGAATCAGCAAGGTGTACAACTGTAATATTACAAAGCATCATTCTTTGATCTCGTACAATTAAATCGTCTAAGAATTCCTTGCATTCCTTACGTTGTAGCTCCATGTCATAAGGAATAATGGCTGAAAAGTTATTGTTACGATTTTGTTTCATTTGCCAATCCGTAATGTTCTTTTCAACACCTAAGAATTTATTTTCTACTTCACGAACTGCTTCATCAGTAGGAATCGTAATAATGTCCATGGAATACATTAGATTCTTATTTAAATCACAAAGTTCAGATACAAATTCATCTTTTAGAAAACCTGGATAATTACTTAGATAAAGGACTCTTCCATATTTACCATCAAATTCAAAATATTTGTTATGGTATTTACTCATTCTGGGTGTAATCAAATCTTTAAAAGAATGACCTTTCTTAGCCAAATCATTCATATCTAGAGAAAACTCTTCCGTTTCACTACGATAAAAATCATGAAGCATTTTTAATCGTTCTTCTGCATTTAATTCGATACAAGAAGAGCCAAGACGTGCAAATAGGGTAGAGAATTCAGTGGTGATTCTAGAAAAGGTGAATCTTGCTTCTTCTATACTGTTTTTAAAAATTGTTACCGTAATATATTTTTCTTGAACAATATCATCACTTTCGGACAATTTAGCTAAAAGCATATTATTGTATTCTTCACGATATGGATCTAAGCTATCTTGTTTTAATGGAATTAATATATCTTCTTTAAACTTCTTGATGTCCACTTTTCGATTGTTGATAGTTATCTTTGTCATGACAGAAGAATCAAATGAATTTAGCAAATCACTATAACTTAAAAACAAATTGTTTTTATCTTCACCAGACGCAATCTTATAATTGATATCCAAGAATCTATAACTCTTTGTATATTTATTACCAGAACGAAAAATACCATCCTTATAGATTATATCTACGGGGATGGTATCCTGAACAGTTCTAGGCACTCTTGTTTTTTCTTTTTTGAGCTTTTTCAATCTTTCGTAACTTTTTATCATGTACAATCGACTCCTTTCTAGATTGTTTAATAACTGGCTCCAATATTTCGTAATAAAGATTAAAAGGGGCATTAATCAAATTCCTTGTAGACAAAGCAAAAGAAGATATTGCCATCTTCACAATATCTTCTGCATACATTCCTTGAAAACGTACGAATCCAAATGCTGCAAAAGGAGCAGCACCAAGCATACATAACCAACTGGTGACTTCTGTACCAAGTCTTTCTTTGAATAAAAAATACAAACCACACGCAATAGCGCAGGCAATGATAGAAAAGATACTTTGTCGAAGTGACAATCCAAATAAGATACTTTCCGTATAATCACGTATTTCCTTGTTAATCTTGATTTCAAAATTAGATTTCATCATCAAAATCCTCATGAATAATGTCTAGCGGAATAGATGATGCAAATAAGATATTATCGACCGGAATAACCATCTTTCCACCATCACGACGAACAATAATCTTATCCTTTTCATGTTCCACTTTGTACATCAATTTTTCTGTTAAAGGTAAAGTTGAAGATTCAACAATATCCAATGAATCTCCGGTTTTTAATACAACTTTGTTTAATATATAATCTTTCATTTTGTGTTCCTTTCCTGCCTTGAAGGCATAATAAAAGCAGAGATTAACTCTGCTCGATATAGGGTAATTTAAATGATGTTTCATGTTTTGTGATTTGATCAAAGAAACTTTTTGGTTTGTAGTCAATTAGAATCAAAATACATGTATTAACTATCCAAATGAAATTATTTTTCAAATTTTCATATTGAATATCAAATATTTTTGCATAATTTAAATGATCATAGTCGTCAATTGTCGGTACTCGATTCTCTTTATTTTGAATGAATAATAGTTTTATTAAATGATGGAATGTTAAACTTACGAATGTTGTATAATCGTATGTTGAAATATCGTTGTTAAAGCTTTCATTCGATACTATTTCTTTATAGTGATTAAAATCTTGTTTATACAATTTAGTCTGCCAAAAAACATTATCAGGCAGGTTTTGTAAATGCCTATAGGACTGCATCATTGGATAGTTGATGAATAGCTTTCCTCTTTCATCAGATTGATTGAAGTATCGAATCATTTTTTGAATCGTATCAAAATGTAAATCTGGATGCTGAGGCTCGAAGTCGAATATTAGAAATACATCTGTATATTTTAAGTCAAAGATTTCTTTATATTTTGTTTCGTAAGATTTTAAAAATAGCAATATATCCAATTCATCTTCTTCAAAATCAGAATAATCATTTTCCAACCTGCTTGCGAGCATATGCAAATTTGCTTCATAGGAATATATTTTAAAGTTTGATGCTGGATAACATTTTGATAAAAGTTGCTCAATAAATTGTGGCTCATCATTCTTACCTTCGACTATGAATAATATATTTTTAGTCTTCATCAAACTCACCATTCATATACAATTTACCAAGATTATGGCCTTCTCTTAACTCACGATCTGTCGCTTTGCATAACGGTGTTAATTTTCCACTTGTTGAAAGTATGAACAGCGTATCAGGGCGCATAATTTTATTACTCATTAAATTTGTATTGTGCGTAGTAAAGATAACCAAAGAATCTTTATATTTTTCTTTAATATATTGGACGATTTTTTCAGATAATTCAAAGTGAAAAAAGGCATCAAATTCATCAAAATAAAGAATAGAACTTTCTTTATGTGGCATTAAAAACCGAATATAAAAATTAAACAATGACAATGTTCCGCTAGATGCATTCTCTAAGAAGGCTACTTTTCTATTTCTAAATACAAAATAAAGCTCTTTACTACCATCTGGCAGTTTTTCCATAGACAATTTACATTCAATACCCATATAATTTAAAAACTCTTCTAAATCACTCACATTACGATCAAGTTCGTCTAATTCATTTCTTGATAACTGAATCAATGCAGTTGTAGGAGTAAAAATCTGTGTTATTTTCACTGCATAATCATATATCTTGTTAAAAACCGAATTCTTTTCTACAGCACCATTATTTACTAACCAGCGTACAAATGGTAATGATGGATTGGTATTTTTTTGATAAATTGAGAAAATATCTGAATTATGAAAATAGTCTTCGCTTTTTTCTATAAATTTATTCTTATTAAAATCATAAGAATAGATGATTTTTCCATTTATATTTAATGTTTCATTAGTTAAATTGTATAAATCTGTTTTTTGATATTCATATACCACTTTGTCTTTCTTATTGTTGAATAGGAAGGTATAAGTGAAAGTCGTAATCACGTTATTAGAGTTCGCATTTGAAATAAAAGAATGATTTGATTTCATATCATTAGACATTGTTAATGTGTCTTTTAAATCACAAAGAGCTTTACTTAAATTTGTTTTACCACTTCCATTTTTACCATAAATAATCATTTTTCCAATCAAATCATGAGTGATACAATCTTGAGAAAACTTATATCCATTCACATCAGAAAAATCAATATCTAGGTCATCTTTAAAATTCTTAAAATTATTAACTTTGAAATGTTTAAGCATTGGTATCACCTCAGTTTCATTATAACCGTAATTTTTTTACGGTCAACAGCTACTGTAATTTTTTTACGGATGTTGTACAAATGTATTACTCATCCGATTTATTATCAATTTCGAGTATTTTTATGGCATCTTCTTCTGAATAGATTTCTTCACAATTCAATCCAATATCTAATTCAGACATGAGTTTTTGTAATGCTTCATCATTTGTGTATTTAGTATCCATTTCAATATCTCCAATCTTTTTTTGCCTTGAAGTCATTATATCTTAATTATTAAGAATTAAAAAATCACAATCCCATCATTTCTTTGACAATCTTGTCTGACATTTTAATTGTTCCTACAAGAACTAACATATTGAATATCAATTCTCCAATATAGCTCCAAACCATAGAAACACTAGATGCTGTTGAATCTACAACTGGTGGACTTGATGCAAAGGCAGAGAAGATAATACATGCCAGGACAATAATAGCTCCTTCTAAACATACTCCTGCATAGCTTTTAATAAATGTAAAAGCTGTGTTCTGCGTGCTTTCTCCTGCAGCTGCTGCAAGTGGGACTGGAGAAATAGCGGTATACATGTATAGTTTAAAGAATCTTCCATATACTGTTAAAATCATCACAAAAGATAATATTGTGATAAATATAGATCCTAGTAAGGTTACTGCCCATAATGGAATGGATTCTAGAAATCCTGTATTACTAACCGCATCAACTATTTCCTGTGGTATAACTGTTTCGTTGGATACTCCAAGTCCTACAGTTTCCGTAATCGATTGAATTATCCCCTGTACAATTTCAAAAATCTTTGTCATCAGTTCCATTCCATACATGACAAGACCTCTGGCAATAATAAATCTTAGAAATAGTTTGAAGGCTTGCTCTGGACGTTTGACATCCTGCCAGCTTGTACAGGTTCGTATTAATCCCCATACAAAGAAAAGTACAAGAAGGGCAAGACCAATAGCTTGTAAACCTTCATGTACTTTTACAATGATTTTCCATATATCTCCACCTTTAAATGTTTCTGGAGATTCAGTCAGTAACAACCATATTTCAGCAAGCTTAGAATTCCAGGTATTGATTGCACTTGTTAGGTTATCGATGATTCCATCCATATATTAACCTACAATAATATTCAAAATCTCTTTAGCAAAGGTAATTACAATACCACCAGCTACTGTCATAAATCCATTGGCTCTCTGGCTTGGATCATGGCTTTTTAAAGATAAACCAACCTGTACGATTCCAAAGCCTAATAGAATCATGCCAATAGCACGTATAAGTCCAAACATAAAATCACTGAAATTATTGACTACAGTGACTGGATCATTAGCTGCATAGACAGGTGTTATAAAGTTTGTGATGAGTATCAATGCTGTATAAGCATAGAACACTACTTTTCTAATTGTTTTTGTTTTCTTCATTTTCTTTGATCTCCTTTACATATTTTTCTACTTCTTCTTGATCTAACAATTCATATTCGTTATCAGTCAAAAGAATATTTTGCCAATCATCAATGAAATGATACGTTTGCCCATGAATATAAGGCTCTCGTCCTCCATCTAATGTCTGCTTAATATTTGGATGTTTTAATAAATCATATTTTTTATCTTTAACAGGGCGTTCTCCCTTAATAAAAAGAAGTCCATAGTTGTTATCCAACAATCGAACTTCATCTGCGGTTAAAAGCTCTCTTCCTGTCTGTTGATAATTTGTAGAATAATTACCACTTCTTCCTTCAGATTTGCCATACGTATTTGTATCCAATGTTTCTTTTCCCAGCAATTCACTGATGTATTTATGTGTACTTTGTTCATTACCACCTAGGTAATACGTTTCATCACAGTTACCTAAAATGGATTCCCAGCTATCCTTGTATAAAGCTTTGATCTGAGCCAGGTTCTGTAAAATAATGGATACAAAGATCTGTCTTGAACGCATCGTTGAAAGAAGTTTATCAAATTCATCTGGTAAAGCAACATTGGCAAATTCATCCATCAAGAAATGGACGGGTACAGGAAGTTCTCCACCATGTACATAATCTGCCTGGTAATACAACATTTGAAATAACTGGGTGTACAACATTCCCACTACAAAATTGAATGTGGAATCGTTGTCTGGAATAATCGCAAATAAAGCCGTTTTTCTTTCTCCAATCTGTTCTAATTCCATCTCGTCATATTTGGTTAATGATGCAAGTTCTTCCAAATTAAAAGCAGCAAGTCTTACACCAACCGAAATCAGAATCGATTTGGCGGTTTTACCTGCTGCCTGTTTATATATTTTGTATTGTTTTAAAGCTAATGAATTAGAATCTATCATTTCTAGTCTTTTAAATAACTCATCTAATGGACTTTCGTAGTCTTCTTCATCTTCTTTGACTTCTGCATAATTGAGCATTTCCATGACCATTGTAAAATTCTGTTCATCTTCTGGTGCATAATGGTACAGATATAACATCAGCGCTTCCAATAGTGCTGTTTCACTCTTTTCCCAGAATGGATCATTGGTAGAAGAACCTTTAGGTGTTGTATTACGGATCAAGTTGGTAATTAATTTAAGTACATCCTTATCACTTTGAATATAGTGGAATGGATTATATCCAAGAGATTTAGACATATCAATCAAGTCAATGACTTTAATGACATAACCATTCTCTTCTAATAGATGACCAACACTTCGAATGATTTCGCCTTTGGGATCCAATACAACAAAACTTGTATTACACTGCATGATGTTTGGTTTTGCATAAAATCTTGTCTTTCCAGCACCAGAGCCACCAATCACAACTGTATTTAAGTTTCGACGATGTTTTTTACCATCTAACCCCATTCGTACATTTTGTGAAAAGACTTTGTTAGCAAAGTAATCTTTATTCGCGTATTTCTTACAAACAGTATTGGGATTTGCCCATTTAGCTGATCCGTATTCTTCAGTTCTTCTATAGTTTTTAGATGAAGATAAATACATCCCAACACCTAATACATAGATTATCAGAAAGATACCGATCGTTTTTAATGTTGAATTCGTCCATTGAATTTGAAATGGATGATTTAAAGCTTCATTAAGATATGGAATTGCATTGATTAATCCTTTATCCATGTAGGGTGCAATAAGCAATGCAAACCAAATTGTTGGTATTAGTAATAAGCCAAGAAACACATATTCATCTTTTTTAGCATCTCTCATAATGATCTTTTATAGAAGGTGAATTTGCATCACAAACTTTTACAATCAATGAATCTAGAAAGTCATAATTCTTATGGGCCATGCGTTGTTTGTCTCTTAAATCGGCAAGAGCACGTACAATAATTCTTCTTTCTGTATCATCGACTTGGATTTCAATCATTTCATCATTTTGTTTTTTAAACCAGTTACGCATATTTGTCATCTCACTTTCTTTTTGGATTTCTTTCTTACCGGATATTTTGGTGCAGAAGATTTTAACTGTTCTTGCTTAATATCTTTTAGCTCCTGACGAACAGATGGTCTATCCGTAGTAGCTGTTGATTTTTTTCTTTCGACGGTTTTCTTCTTGTTTTCTTTCTTCAATGTTTTTGAAGATGGCTCGAACGGAGTACCGTCCTTGCTTGTCCGAGCCTTGTTGGGGTTTGATTTTTCATCCATCAGTTTTGATAACAATGCATCATGTTCTTCATCACTTAAAGGCTTTGCATCTTTGATCTTTTGTTGGGATAAAACCGATTCACGAATTGCTTTAGTATCAATGGTAGCTAAGTCAAATTTATCTACCATTCTAGATATCTTAGAAGCATCTTCTGCTTTGACCATGATATCTACGATCCCATCTGTATTGTTCTTTTCTTTTAATACAGAATAGAGGACACCATAATGTTTTGCTTCTTCACAAAACTTTTTTAAGTCAGAATGGTGAATCGCGAATACTTTTAATTCCTTATTGGATTTTAATAGGTTATCTAGATTTGTTTTTCCTTTGATTTTCTTGTTGTCACTAATGATTGCATACAAAGTGACAGCTAAAGATTTGGCAGCTGTACCACCAGCTTTTAATCCAATTTCAGCAGCTACTTGAATACCTTCTAATGTCATCTTCATCATTTGATCTGCAGTATCGGCACTGTTCATAAATTCAAGCTCCTTTCGTATTCTTTTTGTGTTTGCATACGCTGTGTTTCTAGTGCATTTATCATTTTTAGTTTTTCTTCAATATCGGGTACTCTCTTTTCTATATCTTCGCATATTCGAATTTCCTTTTTCCCATGTGCAATTTTAGAAGTGAGTGTATCTCGATCTTGTTCTAATTGTTGTTTCAAATCATGATTACGACATCTTTTGATTTTGTTGTAAATGGATTTTCTTTGATTCATCCAGTTTTCTATTTGATTGTTTAATTCCAATTTAAAAGCAAGCACATCTTCCACTGTTTCAAGATTATGTTTGCCAATGAATGTATTTTCGTTTGTGATTTTGTCCATATAAATCAAATCCTTTCTAAGTGATGGACTTGGATATTTTTGAGGTATTCCTTTAGGTCGTAAAATACCCAATTCAAAACAATATCGAATATACATCGCTTTGATTCCTTTTAATTTTCTATGATTGCCTTGATATTCTTTACAAGGTATAACATCTTTAACAGATGACTGCATGGGAAACAAGAAGTTACTGTTAATCCGTTCCATCAAATGTTCTTCATCATAGCGATTATCACGAGTCAGTTTATAAAAGCGAAATGTTCTTTTAGATTGTGGATGTTTTAAAGTCCAATGTTTACCATTCAAATTTACAACATATCCAATTTCTTCAAGACTAGATTGAAACTGTTCAGGTGTTCTTGCATACAATAAAACAGAATCCACGTCATAGCGAATCAATTTCCGTAAATAGATAGAATCATTCTTTTCTGCTTTCCATTCTCCATAATTCATCGCTTTGCCTTCTGGTTTTGTGATGACAGTTAAACCATGTTCTTTACAGATCGCATCATTTAATTCACGGAAGTGATCGATATCAGTTTTCTTATTGTCATACTTTTTACCATCTACCCAGGAAACGGAGTTTACCACGAAATGATTGTGTAGATGGTCTTTATCCAAATGAGTAGAAACAACCACTTCAAATCGATTGCCCCACATTTGTTTAGCAAGCTGAACACCTAATGCATGGCATTGTTCTGGTGTCACTTCACCTGGCTTAAAAGATTGCACCGCATGAAAGGCAAGGCGACCATCCATCTTGTTGTAAGAAAGCTTTGTATTCATCATCTGTTTTAAGGCCGTACGAGGTTCACAATTGATTCCGGTAATAAACTCTTTTTCGTTTGTTTTATAGCCTTGGGTAGTGTAAGTTAAAACTTCTTTTAAACCATCACTCATATCTTCTTTTGTTTTATCTGGATTTTTAATATAGTTTAGGACACGATTTAAATCATCTTTTACTGCCCATATTTTGGTAATTGCCATACTTCCTCCATATTGATTGGTTGTCGAATCAAAATCATAATCTCATTGATTTGATCTTGCAGCTTTTCATAGTTTTCCATGTAAAAGGATTTATCCATTGCATTTTGTGTATAAACAGATATCGCGATTTGATTCATCTTTTTAGCAATCTCTCTTAAAATTTTGATTACTTCGATTAATTCTTTACTTGGTACAGCTCTAGGCACTAAACCGTTTATACACATTCTTAGATAAGATTCACGAGATAGACTTGATTCTTTAACTAAATTGTTAAGATGATCAAAGTCTTGATTCGTTAATCTAACTTTGATTTCTTTTTTCTTCGATTTTGTTTTCATTGTAGAAAGCACCTTGAATAAATAAAACCGTACCCATCCCAACTAATCCTCCACCAAGAAAACTGACAAAACAGAGTGTTAAACTATTTAACATTTTCATCTTCCTCCAATCTTAAAAGAGTTATCAGCATTTGTGATAGCTCAGGGTCTTAGGGATATTCCCTAAATACTAGTCTTTTGTCCCCAAAAGACGTTGCTTGTTACAACTGTAGACATTAATTGGCTACAGTCTTTTTCTTATCCGGAATCAAATCGGCAAGATCTTGATCCATCTTTTCGAACATTTCTTTTTTCTGATTCAGTAGTTTTAGATTTGCAGTCAGAATATTATTTTCTTCAGAAAGTGTTTTGATGCGTTCTTCATTTTTGATTTTTTTCTTTTCAATAGTGGATATTCTTTTAACTATATCTTCGTACTTTATCATTTTGAAATCTCCAATTTCTAATGAAGTAATTGCGAATATTTATGTTTGTTGATTCGCTTTTCATAATCATCTGCTTTTTCTAAAATGTGTTCATCTTTATCATAATGATACAAATGATCAGATAGCTTTTTATCAGGATCTACCAATGTTGATTTATTAACAGAAAGAAGCATTTCTTTAACATGATCAATATTTAAAGAAGGGGAATCACATAATGCAATACACTCATCTGTTGATGATGGAATGATATATAAGTCATGTTCTAATTTTTCAGCCAAATCATTTAAAATTCCAGCATAGAACATTGTGGCTGCACCTTCTGTATGATTTTCATTTGTTAAAACAACGAGTTGATGTTCTTTTTCTTCTAGAGCAGTATCTTTTGGAATTCCCATCAACATGGTTTCTAATGGAAGTATTTCTGGTTTCATCATATTCGGTGAAGAAATCAATGCATCATTATGAAGTTTATTTACATCAATACCATAGGCATCCATTAGCTGATTTGTAACTTTGGCCGCACAAAAACGTTCATCCGTAGTCTTGATCATGACTTTATAAACAATAGCTAAATCGCCAATAATGGTATGAGGCATAGTGGCTAAATCATTTTTATGTTCTTCTGCATTGATGACTGTCATAAATAAATAATCTTTAACGGCATTATAATCAAGCAGAGCATTTACATCATTTAAAACTTTGTCGTTGTGTACCATTTCCTGCTAACCTCCATCTTCAAATTTTTAAAATAAAAAGCCAATCTTTCTAGATTAGCCGTACTGAATTCAATTGTTTCTACATTATTCATTTTCTAAGTCCTCCATTTCTACATACAATCCATAGAATGGATCATCTGTATCTAATTCATATACTTCATTTTCATAGCTATCAATCGCAAAAATCATATATTCAACAATATCGTTATACATATTTTGTTTTGCTTCTTCTAATGCATGGATTCCTTCTTCAAGAGAAATAGATTCTAAAATATTTGTGGAAGTTTCCTTTGCGTATGTGTAATTTGTAATGGTATCTTCTACAGATTCCAACATGAGTAATTGTGCCTGTACGATTTGTTTATCTTCTGAATGTAAGTTTGCGTAATTATAAATTCTAGTGTTGTAAGTCATTGTTCTTTCCTCCTTTTGACTTTGGCTTTTCCATATCCATTTCATTGAGTTCAATGGAATAAACTCGTTCATTTTGTTGTTCACCAAAAAGTTGAGCCATCAATTCTGAATCGTTCTTTGTGGATTCATAGGCATTCAAATATTCATTATCCACAAGATGAAATTTCTTCTTTTGCGTTTTTTCATTTTCTACAAGTTCTGTAGCTGTAATCTTTAATGCAGCTTCTTCGTTAAGTTCTAAACTATCTGGTGTTTTATTCAAATCCATCAGCAACAATGTTTCATTAAAAAGGATTGGTTCTTCATCCTTCAATGCTTTCATCTGTTTAAACATGATATTTAAGAATTGCTTCTTTACCTGATCATTAACTAAAACTTCTACAGGCTGATCTAGAATATCTTTGTAATGTTTAGATGGAACAACAGTAGGTTGTTTTGTGTCTGGATTAATATAGGCATAAGTCATACGACTGATATTTTCACAGACTTCTTTTATCTTCATTTTCTGAAATAAATCAAATTGTTTATTCAAATTGCATCACCTTCACTTTCTAAATTTGAACAACAAAAAAGAGAAAGCGTCTACTTTCCCTTAATAAAAATCACAAATTATATTTCTTTCGAATGTCTTTTATTGCAATATCTGCATCTTTTACTTTTCCATCTTTAGATTGCTTTCTTGATTTTTCTAATCGTTCAAGAAATTCTTTTTCTGATAGTTGTTTAAGCCTATTTGGTTTCATATATATCATCCTTATCTAAAAATACAAAAGGCGAGTATCTTACCCGCCAATGTGTGGACCCGGGTCTTTCGACCAGCCCAAATTACTAAATAAAGTGTATCAAAAGTCAAATAAATCATCAACCGTTAATAAAGTTGCTTGATCTTTCTTTGCCTGTTCGATTACAGATTTTGTATAACCAGATTTACTGATGAACCATAATTGTTTTTCTTCTATATTTGGAAAAGCTTTTGTAGCTGTCATTAAATCTTCATATTCATCATAAGGCATTGGTTGAGAAGTGAATTTGCATTCTATAAAGATGGCTTTTGTGCCTGTACGATCAATAGCTAGTAAATCAACATCATCCTGTGCCTTAATTGCAGGATTTGCACCCCACCATTTTCCTAAATGATAGGGAATAAATGGAAGTTTTCTTTGTTTAGCTAGTCGAATGATGTATTCTTTACAAATATCTTCAAAAGCATCACCCATCAGATTACTGATATCTTTCATAATTTCTTTGGAAGCATCTTTAGCTCCAAGCATTGCATAATAGGAATTATTTGTGAATTCATATCTAAACCAGAATTTAAAGAAATTGTCTTTAATAACATATATTGTTTTTTTACTTGTTTCAGGTTCTCCACACGGAATTCTTTTTTCAATCAATCGAAGTGTTTGTAAAGTAATCAGATACTTAGCAACTTTTGTACGATCTTCATGAATGAAGTTGGCAATATCAATGATTTTATTTCTGCCATTGGCAATAGCTGACAAAATACTGCTATAAACATTTGTTTCTCTTAATTCTGCCTTTAAAAGATTATCTGGTTCTTCATGTAGATACGCACCATTACGAATGATTTTCTCAGCAATATTTCTTTCTATGGAAAGTTTGGAATCAAATGCTTCCAAATATCTTGGAATCCCACCAAGAATACCATAAGCCAATAATTTATCTTCATTGCTGTAATTTGGAAAAAATGCACTACTCTCTAAATAATCAAAAGGCTTAATTTCTAAAGAAGAAGTTTGCCTGTCGTGCAATGGGCTTTTTCTGCCCATAACATCACTTTCCATAATACTTACAGAAGATCCACAAAGAATTAGGAAAATATTTTTATTTTTCCAATTATGATCAATTGTATGTTGCAAAATTGATTTTATAGAAGGATTTTCTTCAATGATATATGGAAATTCATCAATAATAACGGCAGTTCTTTGTTCAACTTTTGCACCAATATAATTCAATGCATCTTCCCAGCTTTGAAAGGAAGCAATAAAATTTTTATCAAAATGATATTGAATCATTTTAGAAAAATCTTCCAAGTTTAGTGCGTCATTTTTCTCACGAGCAGGGAAGAATATAGAATTCGTGTTTTCAGCAAATTCCTGAAGAATGGTCGTTTTGCCAACACGTCTACGACCATACATCACTAAAAATTCAAATCTATTACTATCATACAATTCTTTTAGATGATTCATTTCTTCTTTTCTACCATACATGATTGATTCCCTCCTAACTGGTTATTTGTATACTTATAAGTAGTATACTTTAAAGTATACAAAAATTCAATTATATATGATTCGCCTTATCAATTAATTCATCGTTTACATCTTTGTAAGAAGTTGGATGCTCATCTATACATTGATATTTTGAATTCAAAACAGAAATGATTTTTGCTGTTGCACCAATACCAACTTCATCATTATCTAAATGAAAAACAATTGTTTTGATATTTGGATTTCTTTCTAAATACGCTTTTAGTGCAATAGGAATATCGGCTTCTGATTTAGCAGCTATCTTATCACTGGCTCCGGCAAGAGACAGATAATTAAATTCGGTATAATCTATTTCATTCATTTTTAAAAGTGTCATGTAGGACAATAAATCAATAGCTGCTTCAAACACATGGAGTTCACTACTATTTGCATTTGTGTAATTGAAACTAAATGCCTTATTACTTCCAGCATGATCCAATTTGAAATTTTTAAAGATGCTTCGCTTAAACGCATACGCTGGTTTATCTTTATCATATCCAACAAACACTGTATTCTTGAAGTTAGCAGATTGATAAATCAGTCCTTTGGATATGAAATCTTCTACAATTCCTTTATCAATTTTTCGTACTTCACATAAATAATGAATCACTAAATCATTGTTTTTATCTTTGACAGGTAATTCAAATGGCTTTGTTGGTTTTGGATGATAATAAGTCGTAACTGGTGCACTAACATTCATTAATTCGGATAGATAATTGCAAGCTTCTTTGAATTCGTATCCTTCCACAATAATTAAATAATCTAGTGCAGAAGTTCCGCCTTTACCTTGTGACCACCAATACCATTTTCCATTGGAAAAATGTAAGGAATTATGATCTCGATGATAATAATCAGTTCTTCCATTTTTTACTAACAGGTCTGGAGCATAATTCTTTAAATAATCAAAAGCCGATAGGGTTCTTACTTTTTCTAGAACATCTTTTCGTATAAATCGTTTGTTCATCTTTCCAACTCCTTACTTTTTGGCGCCATCTTTGTGATTCCATTTTCCTTACAAAATTTACGTACGCCATTTGGATTTTCTTTTGCAAATAATTCAAATTCATCCGTATAAATCGTTTCTACTTTATATTTCTGTTCCTGGATATTGTGAATCCATTGATTCATAAATCGATTGAGTTCATTAGCACGAAATGGATCACCATCCACTCGTTCATAAAATTGAAGATTATCCTGCTGATAAGACTGTGGATAGAGCAGTCTGTTTTCTTTATCCACTGTAAATTCAATATCTGGATCAGCCATTAAATCACCATTTAATTCATAGTTATGAGCCATAACCAATCGATCATCTTCAATGATTTCAACATTCAGATCCATAAATCCTGGTGTTGTATATTTGATGTAATAAGCATCTTTGGTCAGTAACGGTTGTGCAATTTGTTCAAATAATTCATAGTTTCTATGTTCAATAGAATTTTCAATAAACCAGGTCTTACTTAAATCAAAATTGGGATTGGTGAATGCTTCAAAACATACTGTCCGAAGGGTTTGATAATAGTCGTGATTGTTTCCAAACAAAAAAGCCTGATCAGAATATGCAGGCTTACTGTTAATCACGTCATAGATTTGTTGATCCACCATTTCATGGATATCCGAAGTGGATACATTTGGATCATCTAGTGCTTCTTTATATTGTTCCATCAAAGAAGAAACCTGAATCACAATATCATGATTCATTTGTTCCATTTCTAATGGTGTTATATATTTGTTTTTGATTTCTATCATATGCAGTTTCTCCTTGAATACAGGTTCTAATTGTTCAATCATTTCATGAGCATTACTTTGAATATTGGTTAAAATAGATTTCAATTCATCAAAATCTTTTTCAGCATAGCTGGCAATATAGCCAAATGAATATTCAGAAGTATCTAATCCAAAATGATCACATAACACAAACGCTAACGATTCGGCTTCAATTTCTCGCTGGCTTTGATTTTTATCTGTTTGTTTATGAAGCAGGCTATGAGCATACTCATGTATTAATGTTTTGGCAATTTGTAAATCTTCTAAATCTTTATTGATTACAATCTTATCTTCTTTTCGTGAATAATATCCTTTAGCTCCAGTCATAAAATTCAAATCTTCAGTTTCTGTTTTAAATTCAATAGGAATTGTACATACAGATTGAATCGTTTGAATCATGGCTTTGATTTCATTACTTGATCCTGTTAAATCATGAATCAGAGAGGGTAGAGGATCTCCAGAAGTTTGCGATATATCAAATACAGTTGTTGTTTTAAATCGTGTCACATTGACTTGTCGTTGTTCTTGAATGGGTGAACCGGATTCATCTAATTCAATGTTTCCATTTTCATCTACTTTATTCATCAATCGATCTTCTTTATGCGTTACAGGAGCAAGGATCATCAATCCTTTTTCACCTTTATCCACATGACGATTAAAGTTTGTTTGCCAAGCACGATATCCAGCGACTAAACTTGCATCTGGCTTTTGTGCCAGTATCAATAAAGTGTTATTTAATGAGTAGTTGTGGAATCTGCTTAAACAAGATAAATATTGTTTAAAAGAATCAGAAGAATACACATCCTTTACACCTTGTTCGATCATTTCAAAGGCTTGTTTAGTTTTCTCATCCGAAGATTTATAATTAGCCATCTTTTCACCGTCCTTTCTAAATAGGGTAAAAGAAAAGCACTACCAAAGTGGTAATGCTCTGTACTGATTTTTAGGCACCTAATTATTTTCAATTAAGTAACACTGTAGATTTAACTCATACAATAAAGTCATCCAGACATTGTCTGGACAGCACCCATTATGCTTTTGAAAACGAATCGTTATTCTTCTCTAAGCCATCTGCAAAGATCAATAACTTGAATACCTTGATAATCATATGTTTCATGACGTGTTCTTGCAAT
>NZ_QSPK01000050.1 GCF_003436425.1 Eubacterium sp. TM05-53 | reverse complement strand
CGTATAAATGATAAAAACCAGAATTATAACAATGTCACCAAATTGCTAGTTAAGCCTTAGTTTTATCTAAATTTAATCTTCGATACCCCTTGCTTCGAAGTCTAGGATTCAAACACAGTTGAAATGACTCAGCAGAATTACTTAATACGAATTTTCCATTTTCAACAGAATCGATAAAATGACAGGCTGCTTGTTTATTACGTAAGATAAAAAGAAGGTATTCTACAATAGAATCCATATCTTACATTGCATTTTCAGTAAATATTACTTTATAAGCCATATTTATTTCTAATGCTATCTATTGCTATATCTGCATCTATTACTTTTCCTTCTCTAGATTGAACTCTAGAAGAGGCAAGTCTATCCAAAAATTCATCTTCTGTCATAATTTTCATCTCTTTTGTTTTATTCATTTTTTTAATTTCAAAAGGAATTCCATCATAAGCAACCGCCTGAGTTAAAAACATTCGAATTGCGCTAGTGGTATCTGTACCTAATTCCTTAAATAATGCATCAGCCTTAGATTTTAAATCATCATCAACTCTTACTTGAATAGTAGACATACGGCATCACCCCCACATTTAAAATATATGCAAAATCATTGCTGATGTACATAAAAAGTATTACTTATTAAATAGTAGTTGCTTTATTTTGTATCTAACAGGAATGTATGCTTCTGTGATCAAATTCATAAATCAGTTATCTTATCCAAAACTAATTTTTCAATAAAAAAAACAAGTCCTTAGACTTGTTCATCTAGAAAATATGTAGCTTCCATATCGGCTGTACTGAGCGCAAAGGCTAAAGGGAACATTTCAAAAGCTTTACCTACATTATTGACAGGGTCGCTTCCAGAAAATCCCATATGATAACGAATCGCAAAAGCTTCTTCACGACTAATACGCATGAATGGCTGAATCATATAGACACTTTTTTCACCATGCCCAAAAGGAATGTCATCTTCAAATTCAAAGACATCGACTTGTTTCCACTCACCATTAATTTTCTTGTTTCGTGTGCCTTTTTTATAGACATTGATCTTACATACATCATGTAAAAGGGCAACTAATGCGATGGTTTCATCGCTGTAGTTCATTTTATATGTGTCCTTTACTCTTTGTCTATCTAAATAATCTTTTAAACAATGATACACATGTACGCTATGCGCACAAAGACCGCCTTCCATATTGCCATGAAAACGTGTGCTTGCAGGGGCTGTAAAAAAATCAGAGTGAGGACCTTCTAGAAATTCTAGAAAGGTATCGGCTCCTTCACGGTGGATATTTTCTTTATAGATTTGAATAAATTCTTCTTTTGCGTTCATACTTTTTACCTATTTAAAAAGCCCAAGAACATGAGATCTTTCCCTGTTAAGTACAGGTGGGTAATCTGTGAACAGCATTAGGATCCCCACGCGTAGCGGGTCTTCAACACAACAATTCAACATCCGATTTCCCTTATCTCGAGTGTAGGAAAAATTAATGTCCTTAGGCATTTTTATAATAGCGAACTTCATAAAAGAATACAAGTCTTGACATTTTAGTACCAAATGTGCATGGTTGCAAGTCCCCTTAAAAACAAGTAAAATAAAAAAGGTGAAATTATGGATGGAATTTTAATTATTGATAAACCGTATGGGATGACAAGCCATGATGTTGTAAATTGGCTTCGAAAAAAATATAAACAAAAAAAATTTGGACACACTGGAACATTGGATCCAAACGCAACGGGTGTTTTGGTTGTTCTTTGTGGAAAGTCTTGTAAATTATTACAGTTTTTAAGTGATACCGATAAAGAATATATTGGCCAGATTGAATTTGGAAAAAGTACTTCTACTGATGATATTTGGGGTGAGGTGGAAGCTGAAAAAGAAATTAATTGGGATTTTTCTTTTAATGACGAACTTCAAAAATTTGTCGGAAAGAACCATCAATTGGTGCCAAAGACATCGAATAAAAAAGTGAATGGGAAAAAATTAATGGACTATCAAAGAGAAGGGTTAGAAGTTCCTAAAGTCTATAGTGATATTGAAATTTATTCGATGGAAAATCTAGGTGACTATAGCTTTAAAGTGGCTTGTTCAAGTGGAACGTATGTACGTAGTATTTGTAGAGATCTTGCTCTTAACACAAACAATCTAGGTTGTATGAAAAGTTTAAGACGAACGAAAGTGGGTCGCTTTACCATTGATCAGGCACAGACTCTAGAAGATCTTGAAACACAAGAACCAGTCTTATATCCATCAATCTATGTGTTGGATCATTTGGATAAAATCAACTATCAACCCATTCAAGATGTGTATCAAGGAAAACGCATTCGTTTAAAGAGTGAGAATCCAGAGGTATGTATTCTAGATGGTGAAGAGCCTGTCGCTATCTATGAAAAAGAACGTGAAGGATTATTTAAAAGTAAAAGAGGATTATGGTAATGGAAGTCATTCGAATTGATTATTTACATGTACAAGAAAATTTGCCAAAGAGTTCTTGTTGTATTGGCTTCTTTGATGGATTACATACTGGGCATCAGGCATTAATTGAAAATTGTATTGTGAAGGCAAAAGAATTAGGGGTTAAAAGTGGTTTGATCACATTTGATCCAGATCCTTGGAAAATCTTCTTTCCAGATCGAGTATGTCGTCATATCACAACATTAGAAGATCGTATTCATTTGGCAAGCAGGATGGGTATTGAAGTGATGTATGTCATTACTTTCTCTAAGGATTTTGCGGCTTTAGACGTAGATGCCTTTCATTTGTTGTTAAAAAAGATGAATGTAGCCCATATTACTTGTGGTTTTGACTTTAAATATGCTTCAAAAAATACGGGGAATGTAGATACAATTTCTTCGCAAAACTACTTCGATGTTTCTGTGATCGATAGTGTGAATTCGCAAAATGAAAAGATCTCATCTAGTCGCATTGAACCATTGATCCAAAGTGGCAAGATGGATTTAGCGAATGAACTTTTAGGCTATATGTATTCAATCGAAGGTGTGATTGAACATGGCTTTAAACGTGGCAGCACACTCTTGAAGTTTCCAACCGCAAATCTAGGCGCAAACAAAGATTATCTTGTGCCATCCAGTGGGGTATATGCAGGCTTTGTATATGTGGATGATACATTTTATGGGGCGATGATCAATGTGGGAAACAATCCTACATTCGAAAACAAATCGGTTTCCATTGAGGCACATATCTTTGAATTTGATCAAGATATTTATGATCGACAGGTACGCTTTTTCTTCTTGAAAAAGACGCGCAATGAGATTCGTTTTGATGGTTTTGAAGCTTTAAAGAAACAGTTACAGAGTGATATTGTGACTTGTAAAAATGTGATTTTACATGAAAAGAAGTATGTGAATAAAACAGCATCACTTTGGGATGCGAAAGTTTTTGAGTTTAAATAACTTTTTTGGTATACTAAAAGAGAAGTGAAGGTGAAATTATGGCGAAAGAATATATCGAGCTAGAACCAGGCAATGAATATGGTGTTATTTCTTTAAATAAAACAGTTTTTTCTACAATCGCAAAGAACGTGATCGAAGAAGATGAAAATGTTCAGATTGCAGAAGGAACAAAACCATTTAAGACAGGAATTGTCACTCGTGTTGAGGACAATAAATTGACTTTATCAATTCCTGTAAAAGTAAACCACAAATCAAATGTAAGTGATGTTTGTTTAAATCTACAAAACAAGATCTTTGAAAGTATTTCTTATATGACAGACTTTAAACCTGAAGCGATTGAAATTCAGGTGACTGGATTTATTTTTTAAGGAAATCTTTCGAAGGTTTCCTTTTTTTTCAATTTTATGAGTGTATCTTTTGAAAATTATCTTGTGGTAGGTATTAGTTCAAGAGCTTTATTTAACTTAGAAAAAGAAAATGAAGTTTTCGAAAAAGAAGGATTAGACGCATATCGTGACTATCAAATCGTTCACGAAAATGACGTGTTAAGTCCTGGAAGTGGTTTTGCGTTAGTAAAAAACTTATTAAACATCAATAAACTCGCCAATCGAAAACTTGTTGAAGTCATAGTGATGTCAAGAAACAGTGCGGATACATCTTTACGTATCATCAACTCACTTGAACATTATGATATGGACATTGGTCGAATGGTTTTAAGTGGTGGAGAAGACATCAGTCGTTATTTATCAGCTTTTGGTGTCGATTTATTCTTATCGTGTAATGAAAACGATGTATCCAATGCGATTCATGCAGGCTTTGCGGCTGGTATGATCTATGCCAGAGATACAAAGTATAGTTTTCCTGACAATCAGATTCGTATTGCCTTTGATGCGGATGCCGTATTATTTTCGGCTGAATCTGAAAAAATCTATCAGGAACGTGGCTTAGAAGCTTTTACTGAAAATGAGATTCTAAACCAGGATGTCGCCTTACAAAAAGGTCCAATGGCTTCTTTATTAAAAAGTTTATCTTGGCTTCAAAATGAAACCAAAGATTTAAATGTATTAAGAACAGCGATTGTGACAGCACGAAACAAAGATACGGGTGTTCGTGTGATAAAAACTTTAAGAGCATGGAATATTGTCGTAGATGAAGTATTCTTTATGCAGGGAGCTAAAAAAGCGGATGTATTAGCTTGTTTTGGCGCCAATATATTTTTTGATGATCAAGACGTGCATGCAGGTCCTGCAAGCGATGTAGTGCCCAGTGCGCGCGTACCATATAAAGAAGGAGAAATGTAGATGAATAGACATGAACAACGTGTAGTTGCGATGCAAAGTGTATACCAACACTTATTATTAGGAAAGGATATTCGTAAATGTGTATTTGACGTAATGAAAGGGTCAAATGACATTGATGGATATTTGTATAGTTTAACCATTGGAACTATCGAAAATAAAGAAGCTTTCGAACAAAAAATCAATGAATTATTACGTGATGACTGGGATTTTGACCGTTTAAGTATGTTAGAACAAGCCATTCTTTTAATTTCTTTCCAGGAAATTTTGGCAAACGATACACCTAAGGCAGTCGTAATCAATGAAGCAATCACTTTAGCTAAAAAATATTGCGATGACAATTCTTATAAATTATTAAATGGAGTTCTTGACCAGCTATGAGAAACGAAATGGTTGTAAGTATTTCTAGTGTTATTGCGCGCATTAAAAATGTTTTAACACAAACTATGGATCTAGATGGTATCTGGATCCAAGGTGAAATCAGCAACCTGACAAAACACAGATCGGGCCATTATTATTTCTCTTTGAAAGATAAAAGTGGCGAAATGAGCTGTGTGATGTTTTCAAGTTATGTATCCCGTTTAAACTTCAATGTACAAGAAGGTATGCGTGTTTTAGTTTCTGGAAGCATTAATGTTTATGAACAAAGAGGTAGTCTTCAACTTGTGATTCGTCAAATGAAACAAGATGGTTTAGGTGATTTATATCTTGAATTTGAAAAGCGAAAACAAGATCTTTTAAGAGCTGGTTATTTTGATGAAAGTCATAAAAAGGCTAAACCTGAATCGATTGAAAATATTGGTGTCATTACTGGTGCTCAAGCTGCAGCTTTGCAGGACGTTTTATCTACGATTCAAAAACGTTGGCCTATGATGAAAATCACTTTGTATCCTAGTTTAGTGCAAGGTAATTTTGCGCCTAAAAGCTTGATTCAATCCTTGAAAAAGGCGGATACACATGATCATGATGCCTTATTGATTGTTCGTGGTGGGGGAAGCTTTGAAGATTTATTCTGTTTTAATGATGTAGAACTTATAAAGACAATTTACAATTTAAATACATATATTGTCAGTGGTGTAGGTCATGAAGTGGATACAACTTTATGTGATCTTGTTTGTGATCATAGAAGTGTGACTCCTACAGCGGCTGCACAATGGGTAACTTTAGATCAATATGAAGTGATGTCAAAGATTTTAAAAAACAAAGAATTACTGAGTCAAAACATGTCTATGATTTTAAATCACAATAAGGTAAAACTGGATTCGTATAAGAATCATCCGTATTTAAAGGATCCAAAATCTTTTATTATAGAAAAACAATTAAAGTTAGATGGCTACAATACACAAATTGAACATGCCCTAGAGCTTGAGCTGCAAAAGAAAAATGTCATCAAGAATTATAAAGAACAGATGGATTTGAGCATGATGAATCTTTTAAAGGTACAGGAAAATAAACTGTCTATGATACCTGAAAAATTAGAATCGAATATGCGTGTGATACTTCAAAATTCTAGGCATTCTTTACAAAAGAATTGTGCTTTACTGGATGCCTATTCACCTTTAAAGGTATTATCAAGAGGTTATAGTATATCGAAAGTGAATGATAAAGTAATTCGACATGTCAAAGATGTCACAAGTGATGATATAATGGTTACAAGAGTGAATGATGGTGTGATCACTTCATGCGTTGTATCCACTAAGGAGGAATAAAATGGCCGCTAAACAAATGAAATTTCAAGAGGCGATGAAACGATTGGATGAGATCGTAGCTTTGTTAAATAATAATGAATTGGAGCTTGAAGAGGCCATGTCATTATTTGAGGAAGGCTTGAAATTGAGTGCGCAATGCGAAAAACAATTAAAGAAATTTGAAACAAAAATGGATCAGTTGATGGAGGTGAATCAAGATGATGGTGAATAAAGAATTTGAAGATTATCTATTGATGCGAGTACAAGAAAATGATGATAGTCGTACAAAAGATGCGATGGCCTATTCATTGATGAATGGCGGTAAGCGTGTACGTCCTACTTTGTTGTTTTCCGTGCTTGAAGGCTATGGAATCGATGCTAGAGTTGGATATCCATGTGCTTGTGCCATTGAAATGATTCACACATATTCATTGGTTCACGATGATCTTCCAGCTATGGATAATGATGATTTGCGCCGTGGTAAGCCAAGTTGTCATAAAGCCTATGATGAGGCAACGGCCATTCTTGCAGGCGATGGCTTATTGACAAAGGCATTTGAAGTTGTGTTGGATAGCGAATGTAGTGCCGAACAAAAAGTAGCTTTAGTGAAGGCACTTTCTTGGTATGCCGGCATTGATGGTATGATCTATGGGCAAACTTTAGATTTACAATCCGAAAATGATCCAAATCCAACACTTGCACTTTTACAGGAAATTGATCACTACAAGACAAGTAAATTATTAACTTTACCATTGGTTTGTGGATGTGTTTTAGCAAATAAATTCGATGATGTAGAACACTTCCGTAAGATTGGTCTTGTCTTAGGACTAGAATTCCAGATGCAGGATGATATTTTGGATGTTACAGGTAGTGAAGAAGTGGTTGGAAAATCATTGAGTGATGAAGATAATCATAAAGTCACAGCTGTATCTTTATTAGGACTTCAAGGTGCTAGGGATATGGTTGCCAGCTATGATGAAACAATTCGTAAAGAATTGGGATATGTGAGCTGTGATGTGACTTCACTGACAAAAGTATTGGATACTTTACTAAAGCGTACATATTAATATATGGAATTTCTTTGAAAAAAGGGGTATATTAATAATAGCTAAAACTAGTCTTTAGCGGACTAGTTTTTTTATGAGGGTTATAAAAATGAGAAAGATTAGTCAAGTGTATGACATTGAGTCACCGAGTCAAATTAAAGATATGTCAATCGATGAGCTTACACAATTGTGCAGTGATATTCGAACCTTTTTGATTGAATCGATTTCGAAAACAGGTGGGCATTTATCGAGTAATCTTGGGATTGTCGAAGTCACAGTTGCGATGCACTATGTCTTTGATTCACCAAAAGATAAAATGATTTTTGATGTTGGGCATCAATGTTACACACATAAAATATTAACGGGAAGATCCACTCAATTTGCGACATTACGTAAAAAAGGTGGGCTTTCAGGGTATCAAAAACGAAGTGAAAGTAAGTATGACTGCTGGGAAGCCGGACACTCTTCTACTTCTTTATCGGCTGCACTCGGCTATGCGATTGCACGTGATCTAACGCATGATGATTATCAAGTTGTTGCTGTAATTGGAGACGGCTCATTAACGGGTGGTATGGCACTAGAGGCTTTAAATGATATTGGTTCTAAACAAAAGAAGATGGTCATCATCTTTAATGATAATAATATGTCGATTTCAAAAAACTATAGTGGAGTTGAAAAACGAATTACAGATATTCGTGCATCTCACTTATATATCGACTTAAAACATGATGTGAAAAATAACTTAAAATCCAATAAACTAGGAACCAACGTATTAAATACATTGTCCCATTTCCGTGATAAGATCAAAGATGAGGTGATTGATGCACCTTTGTTTAAGGAATTCAACTTGGATTATATGGGACCTGTTGATGGACATGATATCGCAAGTTTGATCAAAGTTTTTCAGGCTGCCAAAGAACATGATGGCCCCATTGTTGTACATGTCCTAACGCAAAAAGGAAAAGGTTATAAATTTGCGGAACAAGATAAAGTAGGTAAGTGGCATGGAGTCAGTCCGTTTGATGTCGTAACGGGAAAATCTTTGAGTTTACTACCACCTAATGAAATTTCCTGGTCACAAGTGATCTCAAATACGGTTATGGATCTGGCGGAAAAAGATAAGAGTATTGTCGCAATCACACCCGCTATGGCGCAGGGTAGTAAATTATTAGAATTTCAAAAACGTTATCCAGATCGTTTTTTTGATTGTGGAATAGCAGAGCAGCATGCCGTTACAATGGCTTGTGCTATGGCTTTAGGTGGACTTAAACCATTTGTGAGTATTTATTCGTCTTTCCTACAAAGAGCTTATGATCAAGTCAACCACGATATGGCCAGAATGAATGTGCCGGTTGTGATTGGAATTGATCGTTGTGGTTTAGTTGGAGATGATGGAGAAACGCATCAAGGCGTTTTTGACATTGCGATGCTTCGAAGTATTCCTAATCTTATCTTATCTCAGCCAAAAGATGCCAAAGAAGCCCAGAATATGATTTATACGGCCTTTGCCTCTAAGAAACCATTCTGTGTGCGTTATCCTAGAGGAAATGTAAGATACGCAAAGAACAAGTCGTATTCATTGATTCAAATTGGTACTTGGGAAAAATTTGTGGTAGGAACTCCAACGCAAATTGTGATCACGTATGGTCCGGATGTGGATCATGTGATTAATAAGGCAAGAGAAAATCAAATGGGTTTATTGGTTGTTAATGCGCGTTTCTTTAAACCAATCGATGAAGTTATGATGAAAGATTTATTAAAGCTAAATCTTCCTATTACCGTTTATGAAACGGATATTAAGATGGGTGGTTTATCCAGTGCTATTTTAGAATATATGAATACATTGGATGAAAAGATTCATGTCTTAGGTATTGATGATCATTATGTATGTCATGGTTCAGTTCGATCTTTACGTATTCAAGAAGGTATTAGCACAGAATGTTTATTTGAGGAATTGGAAAAACATGGATAAGATTCGTTTAGATAAAGCTTTACTGAATCAGATTTCGTCTCGTGCAAAAGCACAGGATATGATCAAAGAAGGTAAAATCAGTGTCAATGGAAAAGTCATCACAAAGGCTAGTTTTTTAGTAAATGATGAAGATGATATTGTCGTAACACATACTGAAGATGAATTTGTATCTCGTGGTGCCTTTAAGCTAAAGGGTTGTTTAGATAAGTACAATGTGAATATTCAAAATCAAGTTGTATTGGATATTGGAGCAAGTACAGGTGGATTTACAGATGTTTGTCTTCGATATGGTGCTAAAAAAGTATATGCCTTGGATGTTGGACATCTTCAACTTGCCAAAGAATTAGATCAAGATTGTCGTGTAATCAAAATGGAAGGGCACAACGCTCGTGAAATTGTACCAGAATGGTTTGATGAATCGATTGATTTTATGTGCATGGATGTTAGTTTTATATCTTGTAAGACTATATTGGAACATGTATTACGTGTTTTATCCATTCGCCATATTGCGATACTTGTAAAACCACAATTTGAGTGTGGTCCTACTGCTTTGAATAAGCATGGCGTTCTAAAGAATTCTAAGCTTGCCTTACAGATTGTTGAAGATGTAAAATCTTTTCTATTTCAATATTATGGAAGTGTTGAAGCGATGCCAAGCATTCTAGAAGGAAGAAGTGGCAATCAGGAATATATGGTGTATGCCAAAGATTTAAGAATATCTTAATGTGAAGATATTCTTATTTTTTTGTTTTCTCGTTCACATGGATTATAATCGTTTATTTTCATTTGGATTTAAGTTAAAATAGTAAGTAGACTTGAGGTGGTTTTGTGATTGAACAATTGTCAGTAAAAGATTATGTATTATTCAAATCTTGTATCATAGACTTTACAGATGGAATGAGTGTGATTACCGGGGAAACAGGTGCTGGTAAATCATTATTAATTGATGCGATTGGCTATTTGAGTGGGAATCGAATTAAATCGAATGTGATTCGTAATGGAAAAGATAAGGCCATCTTATCGATGGTTTTAACATCCAATGAAAAGGTCAATGCGATTTTAGAAGAGAATGGCTTTGAAGTTGATGATCAAGTGATTATTTCGCGTACCATTTTAAATAATAATAAAAGTACTGTACGTATCAATCAACAGATCACGACACTCTCTTTTGTACGTAAGATTGTCAATCTATTGGTCGATATTCATTCGCAAATGGATACGTATCGTTTAATGGACACATCTGTTCAAATGGAATTGTTGGATAGTTATGCGAAAACTATGGATTTAAAAGCTTCTGTAAAGGAAGCGTATACTTCATATTCAAATATCTTAAATGAATTAGAAACGTTAAAAAACGAAGAGTTTTCGGATGCCGAATTGGAGTTTTTAACGGCGCAGCTCGATGAAATTGAGAATGCGAATATTCAAGAAGATGAATTGGATGTGCTAAACAATCAGATTCATGAGGCAACCACATGGTATAAAAATAAAGAAGATCTTTCTTCTTGTTTATATGAAATTGATAAAGAAAATGGAGCCTTAGACTCTTTATATACTTTGTATAAACAAGCTTCAAAATCACCCATCTTAAATGACTATGAAGAATCATTTAAAAATTTGTATTATTCTTTACAGAGTGTGGATGAAGAATTAAAACATATGCGTGATACACATTCAAATGATTCTTTAGATTTGGATAGTCTTCAAAGCCGTCAATATTTGATCAAGAAATTATATCGAAAATATGGTGGTTCATATACGACTTTGATGGAATCTAAAAAGAGTATCATGGATAAGATTGATCGTATAATTCATCGTCAGGATGTGTTTGATAAATTGGAAAAAGAAAAAGAAGAATCGTTTTCGGCTTATATGAAGCTGGCAAATGCGTTGTCATCAAAAAGAAAAGAAGTCTTTTCTCAACTTGAATCAAAAGTGATGGAACATTGTAAAGACTTGATGTTAGAACATGCTCGTTTTAAGATTTCTTGTATGGAAAAGAAACCTTCAAGCAATGGAATGGATGACATTGAATTTCTAGTTTCTATGAATCCAGGACAGGATTTTTCAAGCTTGAGTGCTTCTGCATCTGGTGGTGAACTATCTCGTTTGATGTTGGCATTAAAAGTGGTATTCCAAGCAACAAATGGTATTGAAACCATCATCTTTGATGAAATCGATACGGGTGTCAGCGGTAAAGTAGCCTTGGCTATGGGAGCTAAGATGAAGGCTTTATCAAAGAATTATCAAGTTTTATGTATTACCCACTTGGCAAGTGTTGCCGTCTATGCCAATACGCATTATTTGGTCAATAAAAAGGCATCTGCAAGTGAAACCATCACAAGTGTACAAGAACTTGATCAAGACAAAACGATTCAGGAATTAGCTGTAATGACAAGTGGTGAAGCAAGTCAAAAGGCAAAAGAATCGATGCAAGATCTATGGGTGAAGATTCATGGCTAGAGTCATATTACATATTGATTTAAATGCCTTTTTTGCGAGTTGTGAAGAAATAAAAAATCCGGATTTAAAAGAGTTTCCAGTTGCGGTAGGCTCCACTTCCAAGCGAGGTGTGATTTCAACCGCAAATTATGAGGCTCGAAAATATGGCGTACATAGTGCAATGCCTGTCTATGAGGCTTTGCGTCTATGTCCAGATTTAGTATTGATCCAAGGCGACTATGGCTATTATCGTTCGATGTCTGCTCAGTTTTTTGCGTATTTAAAGACATATACACATCAAATTGAACCGGCGAGTATAGATGAGTGTTACATGGATGTAACGGATATTATTAAGCGTTATAAAAGGCCTTTGGATTTAGTGTTTGAAATTCAAAATGGTGTTTATGAAAAGTGTCATTTGAATTGTTCGATTGGTGTTGCGCCCAATCGTTTTCTTGCGAAAATGGCGAGTGACATGCGTAAGCCCAAAGGGATCACGGTTTTAAGAAAGTCAGAGCTTTCAACAAAACTATGGCCTTTAAAAATCAATGAAATGAATGGTATTGGTAAAAAGAGTGTGCCTATTTTAAATGAAATGGGTATTTATACAATTGGTGATTTTGCGGATGAAAAGAATGAACAAAAGATCATGCATAGATTGGGTAAATCGTCGTATTCTTTGATTCAAAAGGCAAGAGGAAATTCGAGTGCAACTTTATGTTATTCTACTACGCAAAAGAGTATTTCGATTTCTAGAACGTATTCAAATGATTTATATTCGATTGATGAAGTGAGGAGTTGCCTTGAAAATATCGTTAAAGAATTAACGCATAAAATGCAGCGTGAGAACCAAAAAGGAAAGCTTGTTACGTTAACTTTAAGAGATACAGCGTTTCATAATGTGTGTCACAGTATGAATCTGAGTACTTATGCGAATACATATCCAATGATTTTTGGGGCTTGTATGCAGTTGCTTGAATCTTATTTTGAACCCATTGGCTATCGTTATATCGGTGTGCATATTGGTTCTTTAAAAGATGCCAAACAGATTGTGGAGCAGATTGATTTATTTGATGCACCACAAGAGAATACGGATTTTATATTGAATCGTCTGAATGAAAAAATGGATAGTAAATGTTTTATAAAGGCCAGTGATTTATTGAAGAAGGAGGATGCCAATTGAGTTTAACTTTAGATTATTTTATTGATGAAAACTTGAAGTTATATCAAGATAAAGAGCATTTTCGTTTCAATACAGACACAAAACTTTTGGCTCAATTTGTACGTTTAAAAAAGCAAGAGCGCATTTTAGATATTGGTACGAATAATGGGGCAATACTTGTTTATTTAGATCAGTTTGATGTCAAAGAACTTGTGGGTGTTGAAATATTAGAAGAGACGAGTAAGGTTGCTCAAAAGAATGCGGATATGTTTATTTCGCATCCTGTAAAAATTGTCAATTCTCCTATACAAGAATATGAGGGTTCCTTGTTTGATGTGATTGTTTCTAATCCGCCATACTTTAAAATGGATGCCAATCAGCTACCGGAACAATTGAATTTTCGTCATTTAGGGAGAATGGAAGAGAATTTGACTTTGGAACAATTGGTCTTCCATGCGAATCGATTATTGAAGAGTTATGGGCGCTTTTATATGGTGCATCGTCCGAATCGTTTAAATGAGATCAATAAAGTTTTGTATGCGAATCACTTTAGTATTCGTAACTTGCAGTTCGCATATGATCATCGTGACAACCAAGTAAAATCGGTATTAATTGAAGCAGTTAAAGAATCAAGTTGTGACATGAAGGTATTAGAACCAATTTATATTTGATTTGTGTTATAATACTTTTATGGAATTAAAAGATGCATTAGAGGATTATCGTTTATATTTGAATGTTCTGCAAAGAAAATCAAAGAAGACGCAACAATCGTATCTTCATGATATTGAGGTGTATTTGAATTTCTTAAAGGAAAGAAATATTACAAAGTGTGAGAATGTTTCGGTTTTGGATATCGAAGACTTTTTGGATGTCTATGCCGAAGATCACATTGCCTCAAGTCTCAATCGTATGATTGCGAGTATTCATTCTTTTCATTTGCAGATATCGATTGCGCATCCTGAAGTCAAAGATGTATCTTTATTAATTCATGGGATGAAATCATCTAAACATCTGCCTGTTTATTTGTCGGTGGATGAGGTTAAGAAAGTTTTTTCATCTTTTCAAGACAATGAGATTGATCAATATAATAAAACGATATTAGTTGTATTATATTCTTGTGGTTTGCGTGTAAGTGAGCTTTGTGAGTTAAAGTTGAATGATGTGCATTTGTCAGAAGGCATCTTAAAGGTCAAAGGAAAAGGGGATAAGGAACGTGTGATTCCGATTTCTTCGTATTGTATTTCACAGATGAAATATTATTTAGATTCCATTCGTAGTATTTGGGATGTAAAGAATGTTTCGTATTTTTTTGTGAATCGTTTAGGCCGTCGTTGTACTCGGCAATATGTACATTTGATGATCAAAAATAAAGTCAATGCATTAAATTTGAATCCTAAAATTTCAGCACACAGTTTCAGGCATTCGTTTGCGACACATCTATTAGATGGGGATGCGGATCTAAGAATCGTACAGGAGTTATTGGGACATTCAAATATTCAAACGACGCAGATTTATACGCATATTCAAGATCAGCGTTTGACAAGTGTATATGATCGTTGTTTTCAAAAAATAGAAAAACAAAAGGAGGAGTAGTATATGTCATGTGAAGGTTGTCCTTCTCAAGGAAAATGTGGTAAGAACAGTGAAACATGTGGAATTCAATCGAATCCAGATAACCACATCAAAAATATTATCACTGTAATGTCTGGTAAGGGTGGTGTTGGTAAATCCACTGTTACTGTTATGTTGGCTAAGGCCATGGCAAAAAAAGGCTTGAAAGTTGGTATTATGGATGCGGATATTACAGGTCCTAGTATCCCTAGACTTTTAGCTTTGATAAACCAGCATGCGTATGGAAATGAAAAGCAGCAATTGATTCCAATTGAATCAAAAGAAGGAATTAAAGTTATGTCTTTAAACTTCTTGGTACAATCAGAATCTGATCCAGTAATTTGGCGTGGTCCAGTTATTGGTGGTGTTGTTAAACAATTCTATACAGATGTTGTATGGGGTGATTTGGATGTCTTATTGATTGATATGCCTCCTGGAACTGGAGATGTAGCCCTAACAATTATGCAGTCCATTCCAGTACAGGGTGTAATCATGGTATCTACACCGCAGCCAATGGTAAGTATGATTGTAGAAAAGGCTTGTCACATGTGTGAAAAGATGGAAGTGAAAGTGCTTGGTATCATTGAAAATATGGCGTACTTAGAATGTCCAAATTGTCATGAAAGAATTGAATTCTATAAGAAGGAAGATGTGGAAACATTATGTAATTCAACTTGTACAAAATTATATGGAACACTTCCTATGTTGGATTTGATTCGTGATATCAATGAATATGATGCATATTCTAAGGAACAACAAGAAAAAGTAGATGCCTATTTAAGTGATATTGCGACTGAAATCTTAGAAGATATTGCCTAATGGAGTATGTACTTCATCGTAAGTCCAATTGTAAAAAAATAAAAATACGTGTAGTTGAAGGAGTGGTTTGTGTAAGCGCTCCTTTCTATGTTTCTAAAAGGGAAATTGATAATTTTGTGCAAGAACAAGAAGCTTGGATCCAAAATCAATTAAGTAAGTTTACTCTTTCAAAAGAAAATGACAGGATCCCTTTATTAGGTAATGAATATAGATTACATTATATTGATAAACGAAAGTGTTATGTTGAAGATTATGATTTATATTTGTATCCAGATACAAAGTTGATTCAACTATTTTTGAAGCAGAATGCCAAGAAGTATATCGATCTTCGTTTTGAATTCTTTTGCGAACAATTACACATACATGATATTTCTTTACAATATGGCTTTTATAAGAGTAAGTGGGGCAGTTGCACTCCGGCTAAACATAAGATTTGTTTCAATGTGAATCTTATATTCATGCCCCTTGAATTTGTGGATGCGATCATTCTTCATGAATTGGCTCATTTGTATCATTTAAATCATTCAAAAGAATTCTATGATTTACTATGTACTTGGATGCCAAACTATAAAGAGATCATGAAAGAAAATAAAAAGAAGCCAATTCCGAATTTGTATTAAAAAAGAGCTCATATGAGCTCTGATTTTTTTATACGTTAATTGCAGCGTGCATTCCTAATGCATCTTTTTCTTTAGCTAGAATTGGATCAATGAAGTCTTTGAAGAATTCTTCTGTTTGTTGAACAGAACGTCCAACGAAGTTTTCTGGTTTCATGATTGAAAGGATTTGTTCTTTTGTCATGCCAAATTTTGGATCGGCTGCAATACGGTCGATCAAATCGTTTGGTTTACCTTCTTCTTTAACAACACGACCTGCTGCCATTGAGTGTTGACGAATCAATTCGTGTAACTCTTGACGGTCACCACCGGCTTTAACAGCATCCATCATAATGTTTTCTGTCGCCATGAACGGTAATTCTTTTAATAAGTTAGCTTCTACAACTTTTGGATATACAACTAAACCATCACTTACATTTAAGTAAAGATCTAATAATCCATCCGTTGCTAAGAAGGCTTCGGCAATCGAAATACGTTTGTTTGCGGAATCATCCAATGTTCTTTCAAACCATTGTGTACTTGCAGTAATTGCAGGGTTGATTGAATCGGCAATGATGTAGTTAGCTAGAGCCGCCATTCTTTCTGAACGCATAGGGTTACGTTTGTAGGCCATTGCGCTTGAACCGATTTGTGATTTTTCAAATGGTTCTTCGATTTCTTTCATATGTTGTAATAAACGAATATCATTACTGAATTTGTGTGCACTTTGTGCAATTTGAACTAAGACTTGTAATACTTGTGTATCATATTTACGAGTATATGTTTGTCCACTGACTGCGAAATATTGGTCGTAACCTAATTTTTCACAGATTTTTTTATCTAAAGCTTTAACTTTGTCTGTATCTCCTTCAAACAATTCCATAAAGCTTGCCTGTGTACCTGTTGTTCCTTTGCATCCTAATAATTTCTTATTATCTAATAAATGCTGGATTTCAACATAGTCCATATATAAGTCTTGTGCCCATAAGCTAGCTCTTTTACCTACAGTTGTTGGTTGAGCGGGTTGGAAGTGAGTAAACGCAAGACATGGCATGTCTTTGTATTTTAATGCGAATTCTTCTAATTTTTCTAATACATTGACAATTTTCTTTTGTACAAGCTCTAAAGCTTCGTGCATGATAATTAAATCTGTGTTGTCACCAACGTAGCAGCTTGTTGCGCCTAAGTGAATGATTCCTTTAGCTTTTGGGCATTGCACTCCATACGCATATACGTGTGACATAACATCGTGACGCACTTCTTTTTCTCTAGCTTTTGCGACATCATAGTTAATATCTAAAGCGTGTGCTTTCAATTCTTCGATTTGTTCTTCGGTAATGTCTAATCCAAGTTCTTTTTCAGACTCTGCAAGAGCAATCCAAAGTCTTCTCCATGTCGTAAATTTTTTGTCGTTTGAAAATAATGCCTGCATTTCCTTAGATGCATATCTCTGTGAAAGAGGAGATTGGTAATATTCGTTCATTTGTTCCACCTATTCTAGTTAGTTTTTTCCTAACATTAATATTATATGTGTTTCAATTTTTAAATTCAACTTCAATTGTTGTATAATAGTGATTACGCATGAAATAATCTTCAATTTTCCATGTTTGAAGATTATTTATTTTTT
>NZ_QSPK01000005.1:69160-69762 GCF_003436425.1 Eubacterium sp. TM05-53 | reverse complement strand
GAAATTTCAAGTCCTCTAGCCATGGCATATTGGTCCACAGAATCACGAATCATTTTTCGAGTGGCTATTCTAGACAGCGTTATATAATTCTTGATTTTATCTATAATGGATCTACATTTTCTGTGATTGAATCTCCACTCGTACTCGCCATAATACAGAGGTAACATTCTTTTTGATACTCCATGATATACATGTAATAAATACTGATTCAAATTAGATATGATCTTATTCAAAAAATACAAGCGATGATCTTCTTTGTCATAATCGATGGCCTCATTTATCACTTGTAGTCTTGTTTTAAGGATGTTATAAGTTGTCTTTCCGTCCGTATTCAAAGTTCTTTCATTAGACATTTTTACATATTGATCAAAAAATTCTTGAATTAGATTTCCTGAGTCAGAAGTTACTTCATGTAGTTTGATATAAAGTGGATACTGATTTTCTTGCTCTGTTGATAAGACAACTAAAAACGGTTGCTTATCTGTACCTAACCCTCTTTTTCCATTATGAGATGGTGCACCAGTGTAGGCTACATCCGATTCGTAAAAACTCGAATCCAGAGACTTCTTTGAATTCGAGTTCTTCATTAATATTCTTGCTTT
>NZ_QSPK01000005.1:0-69150 GCF_003436425.1 Eubacterium sp. TM05-53 | reverse complement strand
AATTCGAGTTCTTCATTAATATTCTTGCTTTTGTTTGTAGAAGACATGCTGTTTTGTAGTTAACTTTCAACTCTTCTGATAGTTCTAGACTAGATATACCCTTTTTTGCTGTGAAAATTAAAAACAATCCATATAAAAGCACATTCAAAGGTAACTTGTTATCCTGAAAGATTGTATTTGTAAATAGTCTTTCATCGTGTTTGCAATGAGCACAACGATAGCAATTCTTTGATTTCATGAAGTAATAGTGAGTGCATCCACATTTTTCACAGTAATATCCAGTTGGCCATTTCATGTCAAAGAAGAATTTACGGCAAGCATCTAAGTTTGTGTAATACTCAACAATAAAATCAGAGGTAGAAAGATATTCACCACGACCAGCAACGGAAAATCTCTTATTATTTCTTTTGTAATTCATAAATAGCACCATCCTTTGATAATGCTATACTACTACTTATATTGACATTATTTATGTCCACTTATTGAATGGGGTTATCAGATGGGTACTCACAATATATATTATACAAAAATTATATGGAGGTTATAACATGACACTAGACTATTACCGCATCTTTTACTATGTGGCTAAATATAAAAGCTTTTCAAAAGCCGCTCAAATCCTACATAACAACCAACCCAACATCTCAAGAACCATGAACAACATAGAAAGTGAATTTGGATGTAAGCTTTTAGTACGCTCTCATTCCGGTATTACCCTAACACCCGAAGGTGAACAACTCTATGAACATGTTGCGATAGCCATTGAACAACTTTACCAAGGAGAAAGTGAAATCCTTTCAAATAAAACCTTAGAACATGGACATATATCAATTGGTGTAAGTGAAACGGCTCTAAATATCTTTTTATTGTCCAAACTTGAACAATTCCACAAAGCCTATCCACAAGTCAAAATCAAATTATCCAACCACTCCTCTATTCAAGCTGTTGATGCCTTAGAAAAAGGTATTGTCGATATTGCGATTGTCACAAGTCCAATCAATATTAAAAAGCCATTACGTGCAACTTCACTCTACTGCTTTGAATAAGTCTTGATTGGCGGAAAAGAATATGAAAGCTTAAGCAACCAGATTCTAGACATTCAACAAATCTCGTATTATCCATTTATCACTTTAGGCAAAAATACAAGTACATATACCTATTATTCAAACTTATTTTTAAATCACCAAATCCCTTTTCATACCGATTTAGAAGTGGCTACTGCCGATCAAATACTTCCATTAGTCAAACACAACCTTGGCATTGGATTCTATCCTAAAGAATTAATTTCTAAGGATTCTGATATTTTTGAAATTCATACAAATATAAAAAATCCTGAACGAGATATTCTTCTTGTCCAGGATGCAAGTCGTGCAACCAATATTGCCACACAAAAATTTATTGATACTCTTTCTTTATAATTGAATCCATTGCCAGGCAAGCAAGTCCTATTCCTAACATTCCGAATTCGGAACGGATATCAATTTGATTCAGTACAGAAAGAACGGCAACTCCAATTCCCATCGCAAGTGCAACTGCCTTTAAAATAAGGTGTGCCATTGCGTTCATATCCATTTTTTCTACTTCATTTTGTATATTGTCATAACCCCTTTCGCAAACGAGCCTTATTGTATCATTACATACAATTTTTCTCAAGTTATGAATTTTTACCAAATATGCATTATATACTGCATGATAAGACTTACAATTGTGATACCACACCAACAGATTGCACCAACCGCAATCGGCTTACCACCCGTTTTGATCAACTGGATTACATTGCTGTTAAGTCCAATGGCCGCCATAGCCACAATGATCAAAAACTTAGATAATTCTTTAAGTGGTGCAAATACATTAGAGTCTACTCCAACATTTACACAAATCGTTGTAAAAATAGCCGCCAAAATAAAATAAAGTATAAACATTGGAAAGGCACGTTTCAAACTAAAGTTTGATGCTTGTCTTTCTTTTTTAGCACGAATAAAAGATAGTCCTAGTGTAATTGGAATAATCGCAAGTGTACGAGTTAATTTTACTGTTACCGCCTTATTTAATGTGGCACTACCAAGACCCCACATACTATCCCAAGTTGAAGCCGCTGCCGTTACACTTGATGTATCATTAATAGCTGTTCCTGCAAAAATACCAAAGGCATCGCCATGCATTGTATCAAAGCCAAGTGCTTTTCCTAACATTGGAAAGAAAATAGCGGCTAATACATTAAAGAAAAAGATAACTGCGATAGATTGGGCAATCTCATCATCATCCGCATCAATAACAGGGGCTGTTGCCGCAATGGCAGAACCACCACATATAGATGAACCAACACCGACAAGAATCGATGTATTTGAAGGCACTTTTAAAACCTTTTTCATAATCCACGCAAGTACAAGTGAAATAGTAATCGTACAAACAATGATAGGTAAAGACTGTTTCCCTGTCTCAAAAATAACACCTAAATTCATTCCGAAACCAAGCAATACAACCGCTGTTTGTAAAATCACTTTAGAAGTCCATTTAATACCAGCTTCTGCATTTTGTTTATCACTCCAAAACATCGCAATGATCATACCTGCAAGAATTGCGATGACAGCTCCACCAATGACCGGAAACATTTTTCCGATGATCCATGATGGAATGGCAATCAAAAGACAAATCAAAATGCCTTTTCCATATTTATTTATAAAATTCATTCAATAATCCCTCCATGAAGAGAATTTTATCACTATACAACAATAAGGTAAAATTATATAATTCTATCGAATAATAATATTTTCTTATCATTAGAGGTACATATGCTAGATTATCGAACTGAAACATTTCTTACTGTATGCAAAACATTAAATTTTACAACAGCTGCCAAACAATTAAATATCACACAGCCTGCTGTATCGCAACATATTCATTTTTTAGAAAAACAATACAATACAATCCTATTCAATTATAAGAATAAAGAATTAAGTCTAACTCCATCTGGTCAAATACTATATAAACATTTATTAACAATGAAGAATAATGAACAAGCTTTAATGAATGAACTCAACAATATTACATCCAACATTGAAACATTATCCATTGGAGTAACTATGACCATCGGCGAATATGCGATTGTAGATAAATTGGCAAACTTTATTCAAAATCATCCAGAAATCAACATCCACCTTCACTATGGCAACACATCTAATCTACTCGAATTACTTGACCATGGACAAATCAGTATGGATATTGTCGAAGGAAATTATCCAAAAGAAAACTATTCTCATAAAAAATATAGCACAGAAGACTATGTTGCCGTCTGTGTTACATCCCATCAATTTAATAAAGAACCCCATACCATTCATGATCTAATATCTGAACATCTTTTAGTGCGTGAAGAAGGTTCTGGAACAAGAAACATTCTTGAACAAAGCTTAATTGCGCATGGTTTACACATTTCAAATTTCACACATTATACACAAGTAGAAAACATGCATACCATCATGAATCTGTTGAAAAAAGATTGCGGAATTTCTTTCCTATATAAGATAGCTGTAGAAAAAGAATTAAAATCAAAAGAACTCAAAGAAATTACTTTAGATGATTTTAAGTTACAACATGACTTTGACATCATCTGGGAAAAAGAAAGTATCTATGCCGATAAATATCTATCAATCAGTGAAGAATTTATTTAACTTCCTTTAAAATTTCTTCAGCAGTGACTCCAAATAGCTTAGCTAAAGCCATTAAATTCGTTGTACTTGGATCTGATGCACCACTTTCCCATTTTGATACAGCTTATCTTGTAACACCTAAAGACTCTGCCACAAATTCTTGCGTCATTTTACGTTGCATATGATATCTTTTAATCACTTCTCCAAGTGACTTTGCGCTTTCTGCTTTCTCTTTTCTAACAGGTACCGATTTAATATATTTCTTTAATGCCCTAACAACCAACACAAATAAGTATATGAATGCGACACCAACTACAAAATACATCAACAAAAGAATATAAGCTATAAATACACTTGCCTTCATAATACAAATTTACTCCTTTTCAATATCATTATATGAATTTTATTGTGGTTGCTCTACCAACTATTTGTCAACTTTACAATGCCATTACATAGATTTGACAAGGATTGTTTTCATCCCACAACGAATTCAGCACTTCAAATTCTTTAAATCCTAAGGAAATATAAAATCGATTTGTACAATCATAATCTTCATACATTCCCATCTTCACTGTTTTTACCTGGATAAACAAATATCCACTTTCTTTTATACTTTCCTTTGCGTATTCAAATAGTGCTCTTCCAATTCCTTTACGATGATATTCTTTTAACACACCCATTACAGCTAGTTCAACCGTATCTTTACCTGTTTGTTTAAGATATAAAAAACCAACGACCTTATCCTTTTCCATAGCACAAAAGAAATCTTTTCCTACACTATCAAGAATATATTCTTCTCTTGCTTCTACAATTCCAAACCACTCAGGCAATGCTTCTAATATAGCTCTTGTGATTTTCTTTTTTTCTTCATTATCTATAACTTTAATAATCTTCATATTCATACTTCCTTTACTATGTAATCATATACACTTTCTCGCAAATCCATGATAACCTTGATCAAACAATTCCTTTAATCTAACATTTCCACCTAATTGCCACTCTTTAGCTAAGTAGATCATTCCACACATACATGCATATTTACCATAATAATTTCCAAAGTTCGCATCATAAATGTATTGTTCTTGTGATTGTGGATTTGTTTCCATTAAGGCTAACTTCATTTTATTTATGGATTGAATATAAATATCTTCTAATTTTTCCCACTCAACGCTATTAATTTCTTGTTGATTATATGAAACAAGATGTGCAAATCCTTCATTAAATGTAATCGCATCGAGTTTATTTATATGATTTCCAAATTGTTCACTTTCTTCAATATCTGTATAATACTTCCCAATCGACATATGAAGTAATTCATGGGTTAAAAGGTTCTGTGAAAGTTTGGATAATGAAATCTTTCCAACGTATTTTTCCCAACACAATAAATCAAAGATCATATGATGTCTTTCATTCAAATCTTTCAGTACAAACACATCATTGGGTTCTTTGCAACCTACAACTAAATCCAAGACAATATTATCTAAATCATTCTGCCAATCCTTAAACAAGGTGTCCCAAATTCTTTTGTTGCAAGGAATAAAATCGCATATATGATTTATGATTTCATCTTTTATCTTAGAAACGATTTCTGTTTTATCTTTTTCAGGCTCTTGAAATATGCTTCTATCGGCCTGCCTATAAATGAATAAAGATGAGTATTTACTAATATCTTCCCCATTTAAATAAGCATCCACAATTTCGGTATTAATAATCATATTCTATTCTCCTAATATAGAAAAACACTACGACTGTAGTGCTATTATTTTTCATATTTATCTTTCTTACAAAAGCTTTTAAAAGGACATCTTTCACATTCTGGATTTCTTGAATGACAAAGATAGCGACCAAAAAATATAAAGTCATGATGACCTTGATTCCATCTTGAACGATCGATCTTTCGCTTTAGTTTTTCCTCAACCTTTTCAACCGAATCATTATATTTAGCTAAACCTAAACGCTTACTGACACGATTGACATGGGTATCTACCGCAAAGCTAGGAATATCAAAAGCTACGCTACGAACGACATTCGCTGTCTTTCTTCCAACACCTGCTAAAGACATTAAATTCTTATATGTGTAAGGTACTTGACCATGATATCTTTCAACTAGATCTTTACTTAAATTCGAAATCGAACGAGCCTTATTACGATACAAACCAATTCTTTTAATGTATGGCTCTAATTCAGAAACTGTAGCCTCTGCCATCGTTTCTGCCGTAGGATATGCCTTGAATAATGCTGGCGTTACCTTGTTGACCATCGCATCGGTTGTCTGTGCACTTAATACGACCGCAACAATCAATTGAAATGGGGATTCATGATACAATTCGCACTTCGCATTGGGAAAAATCTTCTCCATTTCATTCAAAATTTCATTCGCATTCATCGCTTGCCATTCTCCAAATCTTCAGTCGATAAACCTTTTTGTTGCCAATTCTGAAGAATTCTTTCAATATAATTTAAATCGCAAACTTCATTACATACAGCTTCATTTAATGCACAAATCACACGACGCTCATCATACATACTGGCCATATCAATAATTCTTTGCATTTCCGTTGAAGATAGCGGACGCGCAAATTCCATTTCAAACTGCTCTAATAAAGAACGATCAATGGAAGTATCACTGGCTTTAGAAAGTTCAAAGATGCCTTCAATATTAAAAATCAAAGATCCATTCGCATAGTCTAAAGTCAAATAGCCTTTATCCGATAATTCCGTAAAAATATCTTCCACTTCATCCACACCGATTTTTAATTTTTCACTAATCAATTCATGATCAATTGAAATATGCTGCTGGTTGAAAAAATCAATCAACAGTACGACCAATATTTCTTTGGGTTCTAAAACCAAATCTTGTAGATGATCAATGATCCAAGTTCTACGATCTACATAAGGTGCATTAAAATCAAAATCAGCCATTATCGTATCTCCCTTTCATAAACACGTTCAAAACTATCATAATCCAATAAAATCAATTTATTCGATCCGCGAATCTCATATACCGGATTGTTGTAGCCATATCCAAGTGCAATCGAATCACACTTGATGTTATAGTTCTTTTTCGCAATGCGTTTTGCCTTTTTATAATTCAAAGTTTCGATATCTCTTGAAGTAATCAATTCAGACTTCGCATTGTACCAATACAAAGTCGTATCATCATAGCCCTGATATGTTATGTAATTAAAGACATGCTCACTCAAGCCTTGGATATTCTTATTTTGTTTAATTATTTTTTCAATTCTTTGCGCATAAATCTGTTCCTTAACACGATTCGGTCCACTAATAAACTCAGACCAAATCAAAAGTAATACAAGAACAAGAATGATGACCAATGCCATTGTCGTTGTTGTTCCATGCTGTCTTTTACGCTTATGCTTTAGTCCCATTCTTACCCCTCCTTTTTACTATATACGCATCAACCAGTTTTCAATCAATTTAGCCGATTGTGCACTTGCTTTAGAAACATAGGTTGAAAATTCCATTGGATTTTCATTATGATGCACAACATCACTTAGTGAGCGCACAATCACAAATGGAATATTAAATTGTGTGGCAACAGCACCAATCGCTCCTGCCTCCATTTCTGAACAAATTGAGTCTGGGAAATTATTCATTAATTTTTCAAAATCCTCATCTCTAGACATAAATAAGTCTTGAGAAGCAATTGTACCTACATGATAGCGAATCTGCATAGCCTTTGCCGCTTCAATACAACTTTGGCTCAATTTTTCATGACTATTATACACCAATCCAACACCAGAAGGACCATCTAATGGACTTGTATCATAATCGGCTTGTACAACCTTATCACTAATCACAATATCCAATACTTGCTCATCCTGCGTTAATCCACCAGCTGTACCCACATTAATAATGCTGTCGATATTTCCTTGCATACACAAAATTGTACAAGACATAGCCGCATATGCCTTACCTACACCGCTCTTACATAAGACTACATCTTTGCCTTGCCATTTTCCATATGTTAATGTGCATCCCGCAATTGTCTTCGTATGATCTACTAAGTCCATACGCTTTTCAAATTCATGAATCTCAGCATCCATTGCCGCTACAATACCAATCATTCTTGTACCTTCTTTCTACATACATAAAAATACTTTTCACCAGGCGCAATCCCCTCAATATCAAAATCCGTTGTGACTTTTAAAACATCAAAATATTTCGACAAAGTATCATTCAACCATATTGGATCATATACTCTTTGAATATGGTGCTCCTGAACCACTTTGTCTTTCATATAAAACGCAAAATCCTGATATACATAATCATCTTCTGCCATAATTGACCATTGATATTGACAACCATCTTCAAAAGCACCTGTCTCATTATATTCCGAATCAAATTCATCTAAACGATCTAACGAATGTGTATCGAAGAAGAAAAGTCCATTTGGTTTTAAATGTTGACTGACTTCATGAAAGAACGCATCAATTTCTTCTTTCTCTAAAATATAGTTAAAACTATCACACAAACAGAAAATACCAGAATAAGATCCTAAATTACTTAAATTACGCATATCTTGACATAAGAATTGAATGGAACCCTCTAAGTTTTTACTCTTAGCCTGCTTCACCATTTCTTCACTCAAATCAAGTGCTGTCATCGTATAGCCTTTTTTTGCGAGCATCTCAGTGATCTCACCACTACCACACGCAAGTTCTAAACAATCACAAGGTGCAAGTTCACTCTCAATCCAAGACACCCATTCTCTAGATGCCTCTTCATCTTTAACTAAAGCATCATAATAATGTGCCAATGTATTATAAATCATACGTTTTTACTGGAACATCCGAATATAAACGATCCAGATTATAAACCTGCCTTTCTTCATTCACAAATAAATGAACTACAACTTCTTTTAAATCAATTAAAAGCCATTTTGAACCAGAGTCACCCTCAATATGCATATCCCCCATATATCCAGCTTCTCTTAAACGATCCTTAATGTTTTGTGCAATCGCATTATTCTGACGAATATTTGTAGTCGAACAAACAATCATTGAATCCATAAATGGAGTCAAACTCGTTACATCATATACACGTACATCTTGTGCTTTCTTTTCACAGATCGCATGAACTACAATATCTAAAATTTCCATGTTTATCCTCTCTTTAAATACTCACGATTTTGTTGAACCACCAAATCAAATCCTTCTTTAATATCTTTGTTACAAACCTCAATCAATTTAGTAGAATCATATCCACGCAATGGATCTAATTTATCTGCACAAAATACCATCATCGCATATGGATCTTGACTCGTTCCTAATACATGATGATAAATCGCATTATAGATAATTGGATTATCAATTAAAAAGATATCTTTCGTGACAGCAGCCCCGACAAAACCATGCCATACAGCTACAGGATATTCCATGTTTTCAGGACACACACTCTGCATCCATTTTAACATTTCATCCTTTGGCATATATTTAGCTATATCATGAAACAAACCAATATAATACGCAATATGCATATCATACCCATTGTTCAACGCAAACTCTTCACAAAGTTTGGCAACCAATAAAGAATGCTTATATCTTTTTTCTGTCAATCTAGAAGCCACAAAATCCTTCACATACAATCGATTTCGATAGATATAACGCAACACTTCTTCAGGCAAATAATTCAACTTATTTCCCATTCGAATCTCTGAACTAGAAACTGGAACTGCCGGCATTGTCATACACGCAATATCATACTTTGAATCAGAAAGCTTTCCATCCCTATCAAAACATACAAAATGAGCCATCTTCACAAGTTCATTCGGATTGTGCCACTTGTCAAACTGCATCAATTGATCATTTCCTATGATCCAATAAAATTCATGTTCCGGATATGTTTCAATCAATTTCTTTAGCGTATCATACGTGTAACTTTTACCTGCTCTTTCAAGTTCAAGTGTACAAACTTTAAATTTTTGGTTTTTCTTAACCACCAAATCAATCATAGCTAAACGCTCTTGATCCAATGTCAGATCATGATCTTTTAAAGGCGTACTAGACGTTGGCATAAACCATACTTCCTCTACACCTAATCCCTGCAAAGACTGATTGGCCATTTGAATATGCCCATCATGTATAGGATCAAAAGAACCTCCTACAATGGCAATTCTCATTTTTTAAGCCCCAATTTGTTTTCTTTACTTCTTCTATACAACAAGAAAGTATGTCCTACAATATGAACCACTTCACTACCTGTTGCACTTGCACACTCAATAGCTGCCTCACGCACATCGACTGGACATGTCTTTAATAAATTACATTTTACTAATTCATGTGCCTCCAATGAATCGGATAAAGTATCCATTAAATTATCACTTAAACCATCTTTTCCTATTTGGAATAACGATCTATACTCCATTCCTAATTTTCTTAAATATTTTTTATTTTGACTCGTTAACATTAAATCATCGCCTTTCTAAATGTTACCTGAATACCTTTATGTACTTTTACATATACATCTTTTACTTGTCCACTAATACAGAACCATCCAATACCATGAATACAAACATCCATTTTTTCTCCCTCAAGTTTAGGAGCATGGAACGTATGCATCGTTAATAAGGATGTATCTACACATGGCACTAACATACCATTTAAATGTTTTTGCCACAACGCATCCGCATTGCTTAATTTTCCTCTATGAATCGATAAAGAACGAGAGAAATATCCAACTACTGTTGCCTTACCACTCACTACCACATCAAGTCTAGCAAGTCCTGCCGTCGCAAAAGACTGATCCTCAAAAATTTGCGAAACAAATGGTCGAATTGGTTTTGTTGGAATGACCGTCTTTAAATCTTTAGGCTGTAAATGCGTTAATAAAGAATGCGTATTCTCAATACCGGGCGTATCATAAATTGTATAATCCTCAAAAGGAATTGGAACTAAATCTAATGTAGTTCCAGGATTTTGAGAAGTCGTTAAATCTTTCGATGCCAATAAATGATTCAATACAGTGGATTTTCCTGCATTGGCAACACCCATAAAAATCACATTTCGATTCTTACGATATTTCAAAATTGCATTCACAATACGTGATGAGTATTCTCTAGATTTATCATTTTCCTTTAATAGATAGCCACAAATCACAATATCCTTTACAACAATATTTTCTTCGTGAAGACGATGCTTTACAAAGTTAATGATTTTTTCATCTGTTAAAGTTGTTGGCAAGACATCACGCTTCGTTAATACCATCACAATATCTTTACCTGGAAGTTTTTGATTCAAACGCGAAATTAAGTTAGCCTCAAACGCAAATAAATCCACAACCCAGAAAACCACACCATCAATCTTATTGATTTTTTCTAATGTTGCGTTGGATTCAATTCCCTGCTGCATATTGATTGTCACATCGCCATAATGACGAATGCGATAACATCTTTGACAATAAGAAGCATCTAAAGTAGGAACATAGCCTAATGCATTTTCATCTTCGTTTTGTAGTAAAACACCACAACCCTTACAATATTTAGTCATCAAAGTCACCTCGCTTCAATAATTTTTTCTTTTCTAAATAACCATATATTAATTCTTCAAAGAAACGAAATACTTTTGTGATATTTCGATCCTTTATCGCAATAGGAGCCGTTAAAATTGTATAAAGCCCCCAAATATTTCCACCCAATATATCCGTATACATTTGATCACCTAATATCGCAATCTGATTTGCCTTTAGGCCATGGTCTCTCATTGCCTTTTTAAAACAAAACGGAAATGGTTTACACGAAAATGGATATGTATTTGAAACTGGAAGATGCTCACCAAAATTCTTACCTCTAGAACTTGGTGAATTTGAACATAGTGCAACCTCAATTCCATTCATTTTTAATTTATTTATAAAATCAATCACATCCTGATTCGGACATTCTTCATCATACGCCACAAGCGTATTGTCAATATCGCAAAGAAGTAATTGAATTCCCATTTCATGAAGTTTTTGAATGTTCAAAGTTTTAAAACTTTGAACATAATAATTCGGAGCAAATATATTCATTTAAAACTCCCCTTTGGCAAAGTATTCAATCAAATGCTCGGCACTACGAATACCATCAATAGCACTTGTCATAATGCCACCTGCATAACCACTACCTTCACCGCTTGGATAGATACCTTGAATATTCGAAACATAAGATTCTTTATCACGAACTAAACGCACGCTGCTACTGCTTCTTGATTCTACAGCACTTAATATGGCTCCACTAGAAACAAAGCCAGGCACTTTCTTTTCAAAATGCTCTAACGCCTCATGCAAGGCTAGGTTAACTTCTTTAGAGAATAAATCGTTCAAATCACAAAACGTTGTACCAATCGAATAGGTTGGTAATACCGATTCAAATTGATTTGATATTTTATTTTCTAAATAATCCTTCGCAAGTTGTACGCAAGCCTTATAATCTTGTCCCATCAAGAAAGCTTTCTTTTCCAAATCTTCCTGATATTTTAACCCGGCAAACAATTCATTACCATAATCCGAATCATTGATTTGCACAAGCAATGCACTATTGGCATTTTCTCCACTACGACTCGCATAAGACATTCCGTTCACAACCAATTGATCTTTTTGGCATGAACTAGGAATAACGTAGCCACCTGGACACATACAGAATGTATATACACCTTTTGAATTGGATGCCGTATACGTCAATTGATAACGTGCTGGAATCAATCTTTCATCTTGACTATATTCATGAAGCATAGCCTCATTGATATATTTTTGTTTATGTTCAATACGAACGCCAACCGCAAACGGTTTATTTTCGACATGAATACCATGTTGATGAAGCATTAAAATGGTATCACTTGCACTATGTCCAGTCGCAAGAATTAAAGCATTACAATCTATCCATTGTTGATTGAAATAGATTTGTTTCAAAGTACCATTTTCCACTTTAATATCTTCTAACTTTGTATCAAAATAGAAAGTTCCTCCCAAACGTTCAATTTCTTCACGACAATTTCGAATAATCGCCAAGAAGGCATCTGTACCAATATGAGGATGCTGATCAATTAAAATATCCGGCTTTGCCCCAAAAGAAACAAGTTCCTCTAAAACTTTACGACATAATGAATCTTTCGATCTTGTCGTTAACTTTCCATCACTAAAGGCACCCGCGCCACCTTCGCCAAATTGAACATTGCATTCTTCATCCAATTGTCCACTTTCCCAAAAAGTTTCTACTTTTTGTTTACGAACATCTACTTTTGATCCTCTTTCTAAAACAATCGGTTTATAGCCAGATTGTGCAAGAATCAGAGCTGCAAACATACCTGCAGGACCAAACCCAACGACAACGGGTCTAGCCAATAATGCATGTTTTCCACTCATTACTGGATGATACATTTCATCGGGTGTTAGAGAAACGTCTTTTAGCTTTAAAAGCTTCTTTTCATTTTTAACTTTACAATCTACGACATACGAAAATAAGACCTTCTGGTGACGTGCGTCCACACTTTTTCTATGTACGTGCCACTGCAAAAGGTCTTCTTTACGGATTCGCAGTTTTTTTAAGATTTGTGCCTCAATTTCATTTTCATTGGCACATTTCACCTGAAATAATCGAATCATAAGCTTACAGTAATTTTTTTAAGATCGGATATTGATCCTGATAACGCGTCACAAAACCTGCCAAACATTGTGCACATGCCAAAGTTAAGAAATAAACAACTAAATGTGCATGTGGCATCAATGCCAAAAAGATTTTGGCAAACAAAATATGTGAAGTATAAATCATCAATGAATCATGACGTAAAATCGTAAACATTTTACGGTATGGAATATTGATTTTTAATAAATAATTCACTAAGAAATAAATAGCGGGAATCAAACAAATATACATACTTGTTAAATCTCTTAAAATACCGAAATGACGATATAAAGATACTTCCGCAAAGAATAATACAAAACTTATCAAGAAACCAATCAAGCTAACCTTTTTAGGCAAGCGACGCGTTCTTGAAAGTAATAACCCAATCGCAATGAACATAGGACCAAAGAAAATTCCATTTCTTGCGGTTGACAATGTTTTTGTAAAGAAACCAAAGAAGAAGGATACACCTGGAATACTTTCCCAAATTGGTGTATATACATTAATCAAGTAACCTACAAAATATAATATAAGCGTAATCAACAATGTGAAATTCAAGCCTTTTTTCTTATACAAACAATACACAATTACGTCCGCTAACATTAAGGCTGGTAAAAACCACAAGTGATAATAACTTCCATTCAAGAAAAAATCTCTTACATATGTAAATAAATACTTAATATGGAAACCCGTGTGCGTATAATCAAAAATCGTATATGGCAAATAAATAATTGTCCAAATCAAATAAATTCGAAATAAACGAATCAATGCCTTCTTTAAACGAGTCTCATTTAAATCTTCATTTTCTGAATCATAGTTTCTAAAAAAGAAGAATCCACTTGTCGTAAAAAAGAATGGAACCGCCAAACGACATACAGTATGAATAAAGTATGTATTAAATGTTTCAGAAATCTCTAAAAATGGAAATGTATGAATACATACAACTAATAAAGCCGAAACATAACGCGCAATATCTATCGATGCATACTGTCTTTTCATGAGCGCACCTTTAATCTAGGTACACGCGAAGAAATCGAAGTTAGTGTCTCATTGTTGATGGTTTTAGCCGTACGACTAATTTGATCAACAGTGACGACTTCATTTCCTTGATGACCTACGATACACACTACATCGCCCTCTTTTACATCATCTACTTCTGTAACATCAATCATACATTGATCCATACATAAGTTTCCAATCACTTTACATCTTTGGCCATGTACTAACACTTCAAATCCCTGGTTTGATAAAAGGCGTGGTAAACCATCCGCATATCCAATACTCATTGTCGCAACTTTTGTTGGTTTTTCAGCCACAAAATGACGACCATAACTTACACTTTGTCCAGGATATATCCATTTCACCAAACTAACATTGGCATACATAGACATAATTGGAATAAAGTCTGGATTTGTTTGGATTGGAATTTGATCATCACTCGTCACACCCATATAAAGTAGACCCGGTCTACAATATTCATATTCCAACTCTGGATAGTTTAAAATTCCATAACTATTTTGAAGATGACGAATACCTGGATTAATACCTTGAGATTTCAATAAATCAATAACTTCATCAAACAATTGAATTTGTTTGGTCGTAAATGATCTACAATTCTCATCCAAACAATCACTCACAGGAAAATGCGAGAAGATGCCTTCTACACATAGATTTTCCATACGATACTCTTCATAAATATCTTCTATATGTTTATCTTGTTCTTGATAAACAATTCCCGTTCTGCACATACCTGTATCTACTTTACAATGACAACGAATCTTTACATTGTTTTCCTTGGCATACGCATTTAATTCTCTTGCATATTCAATAGAAATCAAAGATTGAACAATATTTTGTTCATGAAGATAGTGAAAATGCATACTAGGTGTATATCCTAATATTAGGATATTATCTTGAATTCCTGCATTTCTTAAGTTCAAAGCCTCATCCACACTCGAAACGCCAAAATAATCCACTCCACATTTTTGTAAAGCCTTAGCACATGCGACATCACCCAAACCATACGCATTGGCTTTGACGATACCCATAATTTTTGTTTTCTTTACGAGCTTTCTAACTTCTTCTACATTATGCGCAATCGCATCATAGTCGATTTCTGTCCAAGCCCGACTATAAGCCTCTAACATGCTCCAATAGTCCTTTGCATAGCTAATTCAATTAGCTTATCAATTAAATCCGCAAATTCAATTCCAGCTTCTTTCATCATAGAAGGATAACGAGAAGTAGCCGTTAATCCTGGAATTGTATTCAATTCATTTAAAATCACTTCTTTATCTTCTGTCACAAACATATCTACTCGTGCCATACCACAGCAGTTCATCGCAATATAGGTTCTACGAGCTAATTCTTGTGCTTCTTTAAATGTTTTTTCATCAATACGAGCCGGACAATAAATAGCTGCTCCCTTCATTTCATACTTACCTTCAAAATCAAAGAATCCACCATTAATTTCAATTTCATCCACTGATCCTGTAAAGATTTCTTCATTTCCCATAACAGCACAACCAATCTCAAAGCCCTTAATTACTTTTTCAACTAAGATCTTACCGCGACCATCATAGAAGAAAGCATCTTTACATGCACTTTCAAATTCTTCTTTATCATTCACAAAATGAACCCCATAGCTACTTCCTGCATTGCATGGCTTAACAATCCATGGTAATGGAATCTCTTCTTGAATCTGTTCAAATGTAGGATTTTCTCGATTTGCGTATAAACAAATATAATCTGCACACGGAATATTTGCTTCCTTACAAAGAATATGCATGATTTCTTTGTCCATTGACATAGCACTTGACATTACATCACAGCCTACATAATGAATATTCATCAATTCAAGCAATCCTTGAATCAATCCATCTTCTCCATTTTTTCCATGTAGTACTGGGAACACACAATCCAATTCAATCACTTTGTTTGAACCATCCAAAGGCATGATTCCACCATTTACCCATGCACAAGATACACAAGTTTCTTCACTTTGCCATGTATCATGTTCAATCGAATCCACATCTCCATTATATAAATAGAAATGTCCATTTTTATTAATTCCAATTAAAGTCATATCATAGTTATCAGCATGAATCTGACGTAAAAAAGAAGCGACAGAATGCAATGAAACAGAGTATTCACTACTTTGTCCTCCAAATATGACACCTAAACGTAATTTACTCATTGTTTTTTCCCCCTAAATGCATCTACTAACGTATCCATTTTCATAGCTCTTGAACCCTTGATCAAAACAATACAATCTTGATCTAACAAAGGTTTAACAGCTTCATATATCTCATCTTTTGTTTCATACCACTTTCCATTAAAACCATCACTTGTTTCTCTAGAAAGAGGTCCCGTACAATATAGTTCGTCTACACCTTTTTGTTTAGCGTATTCGCCCACATCAAAGTGCAATTGTTTTTCTTCACTTCCAAGATCTAACATATCCGATAAAATGGCGATATGTTTTTGCGCAGGCAATTCCATCAATGTATCGATAGCTGCCTTTGCACTTTCTGGATTTGATTTATACGTATCATCTAAAATATACGCATTTGAAACTGGAATTAGCTGTGTACGCATCTTTGTCATTTCTAAATCAGCCAATCCTTTTAAAATAGATTCCTCTTTTAATTGACAAGCCTTTGCGATAAAAATACACGGCAATGCGTTCATAGCCTGAAAATCACCAAATGCACGTAAATGAACAGGTGCATCTAGAATATTGCAGTTAAAAACAATTCCTTCTTTATCATATTTAATATCACTTGTGATAGAAACATCTCCACCTTGACCAAAAGATACGATTTTCTTATTTTCTGTATTCAAAGTAGGAAGAACCTGCTTTATTTCTTCACTTTCATGATTATAAAGGAATAAGCCATTTTCTTTTAATCCCTCTAAAATTTCACATTTTGCCTGCGCAATCTGAAGTCTACCGCCCAAATTTTCCATGTGAGCTGAACCTACAGAAGTAATCACAGAAATATCTGGCTGTGCAATTGAAGTCAACTGCGTAATTTCGCCTTTGTTTTCCATACCCATTTCTAAAATCGCAACTTCAATATCTTCATCAAAATCAAAAATAGTTAATGGAAGACCAATTTCACTATTACGATTTCCCTGTGTTTTTTGTGTTTTTTTCTCTTGTGAGAAAATACTATATAACATATCTTTACAACTCGTTTTTCCGTTAGAACCCGTTACACCAATTACTAATGGACGTAACTCATCTAAATACGCTTTTGCAAGATCTTGCATAGCTTTAAGCGTGTCATCAACTAAAATAACTGGAAAATCCGGATATGGAAGATGATCCTTTTGCCACAAACTAATCAAAGCACCATCTTCAATTGTTTGTTTGGCAAATACATGTCCATCTACCCTTTGACCAATAATTGGTACATATAAAACATCTTTTGTCACCTGTCGTGAATCAATTACAACACCATGTATTTTTCTTGTATCATCAATATCACCATGCACAGTTGCATGCATCATATTTGTTATTTCCTGAATGGTTTTTACAATCATCTCAAAACCTCCGCTTAGTTTACATTATAGCATAAAACTAGTTCTCAATATTTATAATTCATGAAAAATCCAAATTTTCCCATTTTTGACACTCGCAAGCACTATCAATTTTGTAAAATGAGTCAAAAAAAACAAAAAAGTGGGGTGAAAATACTAATTTTGTGTTAAATCACATATTTTCCCACACTTTTCACATTTTGTTTGACACAACTTATGGTATACTTCTATACAAGCAAGGAGTTTGAAGACCTTGCCGGTATGAAATCAGTAAATGGTATTCATACTATTTTCTATCCCCTTATTGAAAAGCCAGACACCCCCTTAGTCTGGCTTTTCATTTTATCTAAAACGATGTATTATTTTTAATAAGGAGGACGTATACTTATGTGTATTTTTTGTATGATCGCTAATGGTGAAATTCCAAGCAATAAAATCTATGAAGACGAAAGTGTTATCGCTTTTCTAGACATCAACCCTACTTCTTATGGACATACGCTTGTTGTCCCAAAAGAACACTGTGATTCTTTTTTAGATTGTCCAGATGAAACACGCAACCATGTATTTGAAGTTGCTAGTAAGCTTGCCAACAAATTGGAACAAACTCTACATTGTGATGGCATCAACATTTTAAGTAATGTACATGAAGCTGCAGGACAAAGTGTTAACCATTTCCATGTTCATTTGATTCCACGTTATAAAGATAACGATAGTGTTACCATTGAATTTCATGAAATTGAAAAACCAGATTTTGAAGAATTAATGAATAAACTAAAATAAAGAAGTCAATTTGATTTGACTTCTTTATTTATTTGTTCAATTTGATATTTTAATGAATATATACGATTCACATATCCGCTAAAATCTTTTCCATCCAATTCATCTTGCGTTAAATACGCCTTTTCTCCATAGATATTATGCGTATCTATCGAATCTGAATCATTAATATTTGGAATACATACCATGTAATATAAGATTTCAGACGCATAATTCATTTGTACAATATATACAAATCGATCACTATTATTTTTTTGATTCGATTTTAAATAAGCCGAATAGACAATCTTCATTTTATCAAGTCCAGGCGCCTTATCTTCTTTACCATCTATAGTATATATAGATTCTTGATTATCTTTTACATAATCTATAGCTGCATCTTTCCCATCCTGAACCAATGCTTTTGGAATGTCCTCTAATGCACTATAACGATTGGCAAGCCCCTTAACCACCACATCGGTTTCAACACTTTTTGGCTGATAATGATATTGATTGGCTAAAGCCTCATCATACGTTGCCGTTACATGAATCGTATCTCCATTTGATAAATCTGTATTCGGACTGACTTCATATTGAACAGAGTTCAAAAAATCCTGTGTTCTTTGATTTAGATCTCCCTGTTTAGCACTTACTGTCACACTCGCATTTCCATTTTCTCCAACATACGTATATTGCGCATTTGCCATAATATCAATTTCAACATTACGCAAAAAGAAGAAGTAAGCAATCAAAACAAGAATGCATATCATACTCAATAAGCACATAAAATATATAGCTTTATTCTCTATCTTCTGTTTATCCATTGTAAAACTCCTAATCAAAATACTGTGCACTTTCAATAGCCCTTGAAATATACAACAACAAATCCACATCCACTTGATCTTGTATGATTTCTTTCGCATCATGAATACACGTTTCCATCATGGCCTGGTCTTTTTCAAAATCACCAAACACAAGACAAGGCATACCACTTTGTCTTATCCCTAAAATATCACCTGGACCGCGCATATGCAAATCATAATTGGATACTTCAAAGCCATCCTTTAATTCTTCCATCTTTTTTAAGCGTTCAATAGCCTGAGGATCACTCGATGCCGACAACAAGAAGCAATACCCCTGTTTTTTATCACGTGCCACACGTCCTCTAAGCTGATGCAAAGTACTTAAGCCAAAACGATGCGCATCATAAATGACCATCACACTCGCATTGGCCACATCAATTCCAACTTCAATAACCGTTGTAGAAACAAGGATATCCAATTCATGTTTAGAAAACTTCTCCATCGTTTCTTCCTTTTCCTGACTTGTCATTTTTCCATGAAGCAAGCCAATACGTATATCTTTTAATGTCTTTGTCATGCCTTCATAAATTTCAAATACATTACGCATTTTAAATTCATCATTCTCTTCAATGGCAGGACACACGACATAACACTGTCTTCCTTCTTGAATAAATTTCAATACATCTTTTAAAACTGGCGACATACTTGAAGTTTTAAAATACTTTGTGACAACACTCTTTCTTCCTTTAGGCATTGTATGAATTGAACTAATATCCATATCACCATATAAGAAATGCGCATACGTTCTAGGAATCGGTGTAGCTGACATCATTAGAAAATCAACACACTTGCCTTTTTCTAATAAAGACCTTCTTTGTTTCACACCAAAACGCTGTTGCTCATCCGCAATCACAAGGCCTAATTTATTAAAAATAACATTTTCTTGAAATAAAGCATGTGTCCCTACCACATTTAATATTTCTCCATTCTCAAGTTTCGTTAAAACTTCTTTCTTTTCCTTAGCCGGTAAACTCGAAACATATAAAGTCGCATCTAAACCTAATTTATGCATATTATCTACATGTTGGCGGGCTAAGATTTCGGTTGGTGCCAACAAAGCCGATTGATACCCAGCTAGCTGATTGGCATACATGCTAATTTGAGCAACAATTGTTTTTCCACATCCAACGTCTCCTTGAACAAGGCGAAACATGACATTTGTGCTCTTTAAATCATATAGAATATCGTCAATACTTGAAAGCTGATCCTTCGTTAACTCAAAAGGAAGATCTGAAATCCATTTCTTTACGGTTGCCATAGAAAATTTCTTAGCTTTTTTAATTTCCTTCTTTTCGTGCATCGACTGCATTACGCATTGAAAACATAGAAACTCTTCATACTTCAATGTACGAATTGCGGCATGCAGCTGCTTTTCATTCTCTGGAAAATGAATCCATTTATAAGCCGTAGATATATCTAACAACTTATACTTTTCAATATACCTTTGTGGTACTCTTTGAGGCAAAACATCCACATGTTTAAGGGCCTCTTTCATAATGGCCTGTATATCCGATTGCTTCAAGCCTTCAATCAATGGATATACTGGATGTAAGCCTAATTGTTGATCTAAAGGTTTAAAATTATAAGTAGAAGCTACCACATTATTATTCCCTTGATATTGTCCATAAATTGTAATCGTCTTGCCAAAACCAAATTGAGATGGCCATGGACGATTGAATAAAGTAATGTTTAATTCTTCATTCCATGACATGACTTTAAACTTAGTCATCGAACGATTCTTAGATAAACGAATCACTCTTGCGGTTGAACAAATCAAGCCTTGGAATACAACATTTTCCTTTTCATTCCATTGTGAATAAGGCAATGTTTGAACCGTATCATAACGCAAAGGACAATACTTCAATAGATCCTCAACCGTTAAGATATTCATCTTTACTAAAAGACCAAGTCTTCGACTGGTAATTTTCAATTCATTAATCTGCATCTAAAAGACTTCCTACATAAGAAACATAATTCAATTCAAGAATGCAATAGAAAAAGCCCATTAAAAAATTCACAAACAAATAAGTAAACATAGCTGCAAGACTCGACTTAAAGCTAACTCCCAAGAATAAATACATCATCCAAGACATCATAGGATTACCCATATACATAGATCCAACTAAAATGCTTTGGGCATTAAAGCCTTGTGCTGCACTAAATAAACCTCCAGACATTGTATCAAACACAACAATACAGATTAGTAATGTACAATACCAGTTCAACATGGATTTCTGGTGTTTTTTTAGTGCAAAAGGAATAAATTCCTTTAAGTTTTTATCGTGAATCAATCCATAATAGAAAATCAACTGGAATGGCACCATCATAACTAAGCAGAATGCACTAATAAGTTGTAACACTAACATTAAGCTTGTATTATTTGTGCAAACATTCACTAGATTTGTAAGAATTCCACTCACAATTAAAATATAAATACCTTGTAGCACTAACACTTTCAAAATTGCAGATGCGCAAAAATTTTGTTTCTTCCATATCTTTGTGCAAATAAAATAGAAACCTAAACTCGACAATAAACTTAATACGACTTCTAGACTTTGTCTAAGATATACATTCATACCTGAGGCACTCATCATTAAATAGGCAATGTTATAGACAAAGCATAAGATCAAAGTTAATACGATTGTTTTATATATACTTCTAAAATGTAGTTTTGACATTATTTTTTTCATGCAAAAATCTCCTTTTTTGGTAAGATACAATTATTCTAGTCCTTTGTCCAAATACAAATTCATTCAAATGACCAGAAACACATCCACAAATATGTATCTGTGCTATAATATTAACAAATTTATGGAGGAAATGTATATGAATTCAAAAATTAAACGAATTATTGACTTCTCAACTGCCTTTGGACCAAGTGGCATGGAAGATGAAGTATCTTCACTAGCCATGGAAGATGTCAAGGATATTTGTGAAGTTCATGACGATACAATGCGTAATACGTATATGCACTTTAAACAAGACAAAGAACATGAAACAACGATTCTTTTGGATGCACATGCCGATGAAGTTGGCTTTATTGTGCAAGCCATCAAGCCAAATGGTACAATTCGCTTTTTACCATTAGGTGGATGGGATCCAAAAAACATTGTATCTGGCGAAGTCTGGATTCTTAATGACAAAGGTGAAAAAATTTCGGGTATTGTCGCAAGTCAACCGGTTCATTTCTTATCTGAAGAAAAGCGTAATGGAAAAGTAGATTTTGATGATTTAGTAATCGATGTAGGCGCAACAAGTGTTCAAGAAGTAAAAGAAGAATTTCATATATCTGTAGGTAACTTCATGTGTCCTGCAGTTACATGTAAATATGATGAAGCACATAAGATTTTCTTAGGAAAAGCCTTTGATTGTCGTATAGGCTGTGCAGCCGTAATGGATGTACTACACCAATTAAAAGATGTAAGCCACAACATTGAAGCCACATTAACAACACAAGAAGAAGTCGGCGAAAGAGGCATGGACACAGCAATCAAAAACTTAAATCCTAACATTGCGATTTGTTTTGAAGGATGCCCAAGTGATGATACATTTGAACAAGACTACATGATCCAGTCTGCCTTGAAAAAAGGTCCAATGTTACGTTGGTTTGACCGTTCTTATATCACAAGCCCTCGTTTTATGCGTTATGCGATTGATTTGGCTCATGAAAAGAATATTCCTGTACAGGAAAGTGTAAGAAAAGGTGGAGGAACCAATGCAGGAATTACTCACCGCTATAACATTCCAACCATCATTATTGGTATTCCCGTTCGTTTTGCGCACGCTTCCTTTGGAATCTGTTCTGAAGAAGATTATGATAATGCTGTAAAACTTGCGGTTGAAATCATCACAAACATCGACGCTCAAACTATTCGAGGATTCTAGTATGGAAAAAATTGCCGTCGTAACGGATACAGGTTCCAATCTATCTTTTGAACAGGCACAAGAATTGGGTATTTACCTGCTTCCCTTACAAATCACAATTGACGAAACAACATACCAAGATACATTAGAAATTTCAACACAAGATATTTATAAAGAATTAGCCAAGGGGAAAATGCCAAAAACAAGCATGGCAACCTATCAAAAAATCTATGATTTATTTGAAGAGCTAAAAAAAGAATACGATACTGTATTTGCGATTCCATTGACAAATGGATTATCCACAAACGCTTCAACCATGCAAAGTATTGCACGAGAATTAGAAATGAATGTCCATGTAATTGATATGTATTCAACTTGTGAATTAGAAAAACATGTTGCGATTTGGATCAAGGAATTAGTCGATGCAAACAAATCATCTGAAGAAATATTAGAGATTATTCGACCTGCAATCGATGAATCCAACTCATTGATTCTTGTCAAAAATCTTCAACATTTAAAACGCGGCGGAAGATTAACACCTATGGCTGCTACACTTGCGGGTTTATTAAAGATCTATCCTGTTTTACATATAAATAAAAGTACAGAAGGCAGAATCGATGTATTAAATAAGGTTCGCACAGAAAAAAGAGCCGATGCCTATGCGATTGATAAAGTCATGAATGATATTGATATAGAACATACAAATATCTATATTATTCACTCAGATTTTTTAGAGGGTGCCAACCATTTTAAACAATGTTTTATCGAAAAGGGTGTACCTGAACAAAATATTCATATAGACTATATTAGTTCTGTAATTGCCGTACATACTGGTCTTGGTTGTATCGCATTACAATATATAAGAAAGGAAAACTAAAAACATGGAAACCAAAAATATTTTAATCACAATGAAAAACGGAGATCAAATCAAAGCTGAACTATATCCTGAGATTGCTCCAGAAACGGTTGAAAACTTTTTGAATCTAATCGAAAAAAAATTCTATAACGGATTAACTTTCCACCGTGTTATTAAAGGATTTATGATTCAAGGTGGATGCCCAATTGGAAACGGAACTGGTGGCCCAGGTTATACAATTCATGGAGAATTTGCTTCAAATGGATTTAAAAACGATTTAAAACACACTCGTGGAGTTTTATCTATGGCACGTGCTATGGATCCAAATAGTGCAGGAAGTCAATTCTTCATTATGCACCAGGATGCACCTCATTTAGATGGTGAATATGCTGCGTTTGGTAAAGTTATTGAAGGTATGGAAAATGTAGATAAAATCGCAAAGACACCTACTACTTTCAATGATCGTCCAAGAAATCCTCAAGTGATTGATACAATCACAATTGTTGACTAATGACGTTGCAACAATTGCGCTACGTGATCCAGGTCGTTGAATCTGGATCTTTTAATTCCGCAGCCAAAGCCTTATTTATTTCACAACCATCTCTTTCGAAATCCATTCATGATTTAGAAGAAGAAATGTCCATCTGCTTATTTGTTCGAACAAATAAAGGTATTCTTCTCTCTGAACAAGGAGAAAAATTTCTAGGCTATGCTAGACAAGTCATAGAACAAGCTAACTTACTTGAAGAACAATATAAAAACACATTCCCTGCAAGAACTGTATTTGCGATTTCAAGTCAACACTATGCCTTTGTGGTAAATGCGTTTGTCGCCTTAGTCAAAGAATACAATCAAAGTGAATATGAATTTTCTTTAAGAGAACAAAGAACATACGATATTATCGAAGATGTAAAGAACCATCGAAGTCAATTAGGCATTCTTTATCTTTCACATTTCAATCGTGAAGTCATTCAAAGTATCTTAAAGAAAGAACATCTTACATTCACCAAATTATTTGAAGCCAAACCCCATGTGTTTGTTTCTAAGACAAATCCTTTATCCCATAAAAAAACAGTGAAAATGGAAGATTTAGAGAACTATCCCCGTCTAACTTATGAACAAGGAATCAATAATTCCTTCTACTTTTCCGAAGAATTACACAGTACTCAGCCATCTAAAAAGAGTATTGTTGTTTCAGATCGCGCCACATTATTCAACTTATTGATTGGACTAAACGGATATACGATTTCTTCAGGTATTCTAAGCACGGATTTAAATGGAGACAACATTGTATCCATTCCACTTGATAGTGATGAAGTTATGGAAATAGGCTATATTAGTGATGGAGTTTTATCCAACATGTCAAAAAACTATCTAAATCATCTCATTCAATACATTGAAAAGACCAAGTGAAATTGGTCTTTTATTATAGTTTTTAACTATAATAAACTAAAGAATATTTCAATTATTCTATATACTATAAATATGATAGACTTAACACACACGAAAGTTGAGGAATTTATTATGACAGTTCAAACACCTTATAGATATGATGTAGTTGGAAGTTTTTTAAGACCTGAAAAACTAAAACAAGCTCGTAAAGATTATGAGTCTAAAAAAATTTCAAGAGAAGAATTGACCCAAATCGAAGATGAGTGCATTACAGATTTAGTTCAAAAAGAAAAGGCAGCCGGCCTACACGTCATCACAGATGGTGAATTCAGACGTGCTACATGGCACTTGGACTTTATGTGGGGATTTGATGGCGTATCTCATACACCAACGAAAACAGGCCTTCCCTTCCATGGAGAAGCCGCTATGATTGATGATACATATATCACTGGAAAAGTTGGTGTGAGTGGTACACATCCTTTTGTAGAGCATTTCAAGTTTTTAACTCAATTCGAAGACGAAAATACGATTGCCAAACAAACCATTCCTGCTCCAGCACAATTTTTGGAACAAATGATTCTTCCTTTTGCACTAGAAAACACTAAAAAATATTATGAAGATACGGAAGAATTGGTTCAAGACATTGCGAAAGGATATAAGGTTGTCATTCAACAATTATATGATGCAGGATGTCGATGCATTCAATTCGATGATTGTTCATGGGGTATGTTGGTGGATGAAAAAGCGCCATTATTCTTCCAAACAGATCAAGAAGGTTTATTAAAAGTTCAAGAATTATTCTTGCGTATCAACAATCTTGCGATTGAAGGAAAACCTGAAGATCTTACAATTAACACACACGTATGTCGTGGTAACTTCCACTCTACATATGCATCTAGTGGTGCTTATGATGCTGTCGCAAAAACATTATTTGCGAAAGAAAATGTGCATGCCTATTTCTTAGAATTTGATGATGCTCGTTCTGGTGGTTTTGAGCCATTAAAAGAAGTTACACCCGATAAAAAAGTTGTACTTGGTTTAGTTACTACAAAGTTAGCCAAATTAGAAGATAAAGAAACAGTAATTGCCCGTATTAAAGAAGCAAGCCAATATGTCCCTTTAGAAAATTTGTGTCTAAGTCCACAATGTGGTTTCGCCTCATGTGAAATAGGAAACAAATTAACTGAAGAGCAACAGTGGGCTAAAGTAAAATTGGTTAAAGAAATTGCCGAAGAAGTATGGGGATAGAAAAAAGTTTGGATTAATTTCCAAACTTTTTCTTTTTGTGATTTATTTTTTTTAAAATTATTTTTACCCAATTTGATACAAGCGTTAGTATAAAAGGAATCAGACATACATTTAAAATCACATAGATAATTTCATACCATTGTAAGTGAACAATATAGAAAAAGTTCTTACATAAAATGATTGAACCGGCAAATATTACTGACATGATTGTAACCAATATTTTTCTTAGCATTGTCATTGGCACATATACTCGTATCAACACCATAAGTGCATTGACTCCGGCAAGAATTGTACACATTGTTGAATATTCATTAGGTGAAATATAAACAAAATGGCCTAAGATTGAAACACCAATTACACTACAAATTACACATATAGCTCCTGGCAATGCTTTAGATATGACATTTCTTAAGAAATTTCCTTTTACAATATTTCCGTTTGGTTCAAGCGTTAATATAAAGCTAGGAATTCCAGTTGCCAAGGCAGAAATCAAAGTCAATTGAATAGGTTTAAACGGATAGTTTTTTAAACATACAAGTGTTAATAAAGAAAGTCCAATTGAGAAGATTGTCTTCACCAAAAATAAAGAGGCTGTTCTTTGAATGTTATTAATAACACAACGTCCTTGATATAAAATAACAGGTAATGTATTCATTTGGTTTTCTAATAAAACTAGGCTCGCCACACTTTTACACGCTTGTGAACCCGAACCCATCGCAATAGAACAATCCGCTTCCTTTAATGCCATAACATCATTTACACCATCACCCGTCATTGCGACAGTTTTATTTCTTCTTTTTAAAGCTAACACAAGTTCCTTTTTTTGTTCTGGAGTAACACGTCCAAAAATCGAATACGAATCTACAACCATTTCTACATCCTTTATAGTAGACATATCAATACTTTTTGATGTAAAGCCTGCTTTTCTAGCTAAAGCTTCCACTGTTCTAGGATCATCTCCTGAAATAATTTTTATATCCACGCCTTGTTTTTTAAAGAAATTTAAAGTATCTTTGGCATCTGGCCTTAATTCATCACGAAGGCAAATATAAGCCAAAACAGCATTATCTTTCATCAAAACTACTACACGCATAGCTAGAGACGTATAGTCTTCAATATGTTTTTCTACATCCAAATCTATTTCTTTGGCGATATATGAATACGCTCCTAATTTATATTCTCCATCTTCAAATGTCACGCTCGAATATTTTCTTTGACTTGAAAACGGCAAATAGGATACAACTTTCTTATAATTTCTTGCCTTAAAATAGTTTCTTATCGCTATAGCTGTCGCATTGTCATCTGGTAAAGCCTGCATCATATCGCCTAGAATTCCGTCGACATTTTCAATTTCTTCAACATGACAAACACTTAGTTTTCCTTGCGTCAATGTACCGGTCTTATCTAAACATAGTGTATCTGTCCTAGCTAAGGTTTCAATACAATATAGTTCCTGTACTAAAACCTTTTGTTTACCAAGCTTATAAGCACTGATTGCCAATGCAACACTAGTTAAAAAGACAAGTCCTTCGGGAATCATGCCTACAACGGCAGCCACAGTATTTAAGGTTGCGGTTGTATAATTTGTTTTAATAAGCTGCTTAATGAACAAAACACATCCCAATGGAATTAAAATATATGTACACCATTTTATAATCCAATCAATTGAATCTCGTAACTGACTCGGATAACGTTTAAAACGCTTAGCATGTTTTAAAATCGAATACGCATATGTATCTTGTCCTACTTTGTCTACGTGCATCCAACATTTTCCTGAAATCACAAAGCTTCCACTAAGTAGTGAAGAATTTTCTTGTTTATATACCGCATCACTTTCACCCGTCAACATGGATTCATCGCATTCAATATTTCCAGATATAATATGACCATCAAAACTGATTTCATCGCCAGCATATAATACGAGAATATCGTTGACTTTCACTTCTTCAACGCTTAATTCCAGTTCAGTATTATTTCGAATCACATGAATCTTTGTCTGATTTAATAAAGAAAGCTTATCCAACATATGTTTTGAACGAATTTCCTGGAACAATCCAATCGCCATATTTAAAATGACCGTAATCATAAAGAGCATATTACGATAAGATCCCGTAAAGAATACAAATATAGCTAGAACAACATTAATTCCATTAAATAAAGTAAACACGTGTTGTTTAATTATTTCTTTATAGCTTTTCGATAAATTATTTGAGTTATGCATATATCTATTGTACTACCTTTTAAAATATGAAATTATTAAGATTCTATTAAAAATGATACGACAATAGCCGTATCATTCAATAGATTCTAGTGGTGTATCCGCAAGCGCAACAGCTTGGGCATAAGATGTAATTGCCAAGTTGGATTCAATAGCTTTTTGTAAGCAGAACATCAATAATCTTGTATCAAATGCCTGCAAGTCTTTATCAAAGTTAATAGCCGGATATTTTGATAAATGATCTAATAATGTATCTACGTTTTCTTTTGTATGTTTTGTAGAAATACCAGTCACAACAACATTTTCTTGTTTAACAGCCTTTAAGCCATTCAACAATGCTACATACGGTTTATCTGGTCTTTGTACAAGCATCACCTTATTTTTAGGAGATGAAGCCAGTCTTAATGTCCATACACTCTTGCAGCTCACAACAATTTGCGTACAATTTTCATCATTCGCAAACAAATCAATTGTTTCTAGTAATTTGTCATACGTATCTTCTACTTCTTTACAATCATCAAATACCAACGCTGAATATTCCATCTTTATACCTATCCTTTCAAATCTTCTGGCAAAGTTATTTTTTTATTTGTGAAACTTGATAATACCACTTTTACTCTCGCCTTAGAAAACCACTCTACAAGCTGAGCATCATCTGTTGCCTGCACTTGTTTATTCCTTGCAAGTTGGTGACACTCCTTAATTAAATCCGTTTTAAAACATTGCGGTGTCTGTGCATGATATACAAGCTTTCTTTCTAATGATTCCTTTACATAACCATCCACAACAATCTTTGTCGTATCCACACTAGGTACCATTAATAAACAGGCATCCTCTGTTTCTAAAGAATGTTTCAAATCTAAAATCCACTTTTTTTCAACAAAAGGTCTAGCCCCATCATGAATCATAACATAATCTTGATCTACGATTTGTAATCCGTTGTATACACTATCTTGTCGTGTTTGTCCTCCTGTTACAACTTGGATTCGAGAATCATATAAATAGTTTTCAGTAACATAGTCCTTTTCATAATCCGCACAAACTAAAACAACCTGTTTACAATCTTCATCTGATAAAAAAACAGACAGACTCTTATTCAGTACAGTTTGTCCATTTTCAAAAGTATAAAATACTTTATTGTAATCTAAATTCGTTCGACTGCCTCTTCCAGCAGCTAAAACAATCACACTATAGTTCATGGATTCATTATATCAAATTTTCTTAACAATTGATAAAAAAATTGGAAGATTAAACTTCCAATTCAATTACCTCTTGTTCTTTCAAAGATTTCTTCATATCAATAAGCCTTTGGTTTCTTGAACCACGAAATGCCAATGTGATATCTTTTTCTTCTTCTTTAAATGGACCATCCACTAAAACATCCAATAACGACAACATTTCATCCGTTACTTCACAATGTTTTCGTCCACCATCCAACAAGTCTTGATCTAAAACAAAGCCTGTAAAAGACCAAATATTCTTTTCTGGTAATTCTTCACGAACACGACGAAGAAGTTTTACGAGTTCCCTTTGATTTTCCGGCTCAAAAGGCTCTCCACCAAGTAATGTCAAACCTGAAATATGGCTTGGTTTTAAAGCATCAATAATTTCATCTTCTGTTTCCTTTGTATAAGGCTTACCATAATCAAAGTTCCATGTTTCTGGCTGAAAACAATTTTTACAATGATTTGTACATCCCGATACAAATAGTGTCACACGCACCCCTTTACCGTTTGCAATATCGTTTTTCTTTATATTTCCGTAGTACATAAAACCTCCTAAAAAAGAGCTAGAAACTAGCTCTTATAAGTGTAGTACTCTTTCTTTGATTTCTTGTGTTCGTCCTTGATTCCAGAACTGTGTACCGATATATCCACAAGTACGACGAGCCACATTCATTTTTTCTTGGTCACGATTCCCACAATTTGGACATTCCCAAACTAATTTATGGTTTTCATCTTCCACAATCTTGATTTCTCCTGTATATCCACATACTTGGCAATAATCTGATTTTGTGTTCAACTCTGCATACATAATATGATTATAAATATGTTTCATAATTGCCAAAACAGCTTCAATGTTATTTTCCATATTTGGAACTTCTACATAGCTAATGGCTCCACCTGGAGAAAGTTTTTGGAACTGTGATTCAAATGTTAATTTAGTAAACGCATCAATTTCTTCTGTTACATGAACATGATAGCTATTTGTGATATAGTTCTTATCTGTTACATGTGGAATAATTCCAAAACGCTCTTGTAGATGTTTAGAGAATTTAAATGTAGTTGACTCCATAGGAGTTCCATATAATGAGAAGTCAATATTTTCTTCTGCCTTCCATTTAGCACAAGCATCATTTAGATACTGCATAACTTTCAATCCAAATGAAGTTCCTGGCTCTTCAGTATGAGGGTGTCCAGTCATATAATATACACATTCACATAATCCAGCATATCCTAAAGAAATTGTAGAATATCCACCAAATAATAATTTGTCGATTGGCTCTCCTTTTTTCAAACGCGCCAATGCACCATTTTGCCATAAAATAGGAGCTACATCACTTGGTGTACCTAATAATCTTTCATGACGACACATCAATGCCTTTTTACACAACGCCAATCTTTCATCCATGATTCTCCAGAATGCTTCTTCATCCTGTTTACTAGAACAAGCTACATCAACTAAGTTCAAAGTAACAACACCTTGGTTGAATCGACCATAGTATTTTGGTTTACCATTTTCATCTAAATATGTAGTTAAGAATGAACGACATCCCATACATGGATAACAATGCCCTTCTCCATTCGCATCTACTTTTAATTCCAACATTTTCTTTTCAGAAATATAATCTGGAACCATACGCTTAGCTGTACATCTAGCCGCTAATTCTGTCAAATACCAATATTTAGAATCTTCTTCAATGTTGTTTTCTTCAAGAACATAAATCAATTTAGGGAAAGCCGGCGTAATCCAGATTCCTTTTTCATTTTTAACACCCTTGATTCTTTGTTTCAACATTTCTTCAATAATCATAGCTAAGTCATCACGAGTCTGTCCTTCAGGCACTTCATTTAAATACATGAAGACAGTCACAAATGGAGCTTGACCATTTGTCGTCATCAATGTGATAACCTGGTATTGAATCATCTGTACACCTTTTTCAATTTCTTTACGAACACGCATTTCTGCCATTTTATTAACTGTATCTTCAGATGAATCTAGATTCAATGATTCTAATTCTTCTTTTACTTCACGACGTGCTTTTTCTCTTGAAACCTGTACAAATGGAGCTAAGTGAGAAAGTGTAATACTTTGCCCTCCATATTGTGAACTAGCAACTTGCGCAATAATTTGTGTAGCTACGTTACATGCTGTAGAGAAACTATGTGGTTTTTCAATCATTGTTTCAGAAATAACTGTACCATTTTGAAGCATGTCCTCTAAATTTACTAAACAACAGTTGTGCATGTGTTGTGCAAAGTAATCTGAATCATGGAAATGAATAACACCTTTTTCATGGGCCTCCATAACATCTTGAGGTAACAAGAAACGTTTTGTGATATCCTTTGAAACTTCTCCAGCCATATAATCACGCTGAACACTATTTACTAATGGATTTTTATTTGAGTTTTCTTGTTTAACTTCTTCATTATTTCGCTCCAGCAAAGACATGATCTGCTTATCTGTTGAATTGGCCTTACGGATTAAAGCACGTTCATAACGATATGTGATATAGTTGTGAGCTACCGCAAAACAACGATGTTCCATCAATTCTCCCTCAACCATATCTTGAATTTCTTCCACATTTGGGCTTCTCTTCAAGTTTTCACATTTATCGATAACACTTTGCGTAACAGAATGAATCAATTCATCTGTCATTTGATTGTGTGTTGTAGCTTTACTTGCTTTTTTGATTGCATTTTCAATCTTTGATGCATCAAAAACGACTTCTTCTCCACTTCTTTTAATTACATTCATATTAATCCTCCCAAAAATAGTTGAAGGTTCAACTATTTTTTGTATACATCTAGTATACTAATAAATTTTTCTAAAACAAGTCTTTACATTCATACAAAATAATGCTTGACCTTTACATAAAGGAAACCGGTTTTTTATTTTTTTAAAGTCAGCTAATTTGTGTAAATATTTTAATTTCCAACCAATTTTGTGCAACCCCCTTTATCATTAAGATAATCCTAATATCAACATTATTTGTGTCAATTTAAATAAATTTTGATAATTAATGTTAAATTCACATACACTTGATACAATTAAATAAAGAAATATAAAGGAGGTCACTATGGACTATAAAATTAAAGGCGATTCAGATTGCCCTATCGTTGAAATCAATCTACAGAATAATGAAACGGTAAAAATCGAAAGAGGCTCTATGGCCTATATGTCAAACGTTGTGATTGAAGGTAAAATGAACAGTAACAAAAAAGGTATTGGCGGCGTATTAGGTGCCTTAGGACGAAGTATTACCAGTGGTGAAAGCATGTTTATTACAGAGGCTACCGGCACAAGTCACGATGGATTGCTTGGTATTGCACCTTCTATTCCAGGAAAAATCGTATGTTTAGAGGTTACACCAGCATGTCACTACTATTTAAATAATGGTGCTTTTTTGGCGTGCGATAACACTGTTAGCTACGAAATGAAAACACAAAGCGTTGGAAAAGCATTATTTGGTGGAACCGGTGGATTCTTTGTCATGCATACATCTGGACAAGGCGACCTATTGATCAATGCATATGGCGACATTATGGAAATCAATGTAGATGCAGATCATCCAATCACAATTGATAACGAACACGTTATCGCATGGGACGATTCTTTAGATTATGAAATCAAAATTGCATCCGGGACATTTGGATTCACTACAGGCGAAGGTTTAGTGAATGAGTTTCATGGAAACGGAAAAGTTTACATCCAATCTCGTAACCTACATTCATTAGCTGATGCATTAATCCCATTTATACCTCAAGGAAAGAACTAAAAAAAAGCGTGAACTATTCACGCTTTTTACTTACAATCGTCCCCCTTGCAGTCAATACATGAGCGCACGCATTTACTACCCTTTAATTTTTTAAAACTCTCTTCACTAATTGTATGTTCCATACGACAAGCTTCTTCTTCTGCAAGAACAGGTTCTACACCCGCATGAAGCAATTGATTCTTAAAATAAATATGCCTTTCATACACTTGACTCGCCTGTTTTTGTCCTTGTTCTGTAAAGAATAAATATCCTGTTTTATCCGTATAAATCAATTCTTTTTCTTTTAAGTCTTTCAAAGCATGTGAAACACTCGGCTTAGAAAAACCTAGAGCTGCCGCCACATCAATAGCACGAACATTCTCTTGTTGAGACTTTAATACATATATTGTTTCTAAATAATCTTCCTGAGATTGTGTTAGCTGCATTTCTATTCCTCCGGTTAGTTTTAACTTACCATAAAAGTATAACAAAATTTCACATAAGATTCAAAACTTTTGCACAAAAAATAAAGTTAAGATACACTAGTAAAGTAAATTTACGCAAAAGGAGAACAAAAAATGTTTAAATGTAATAAATTATTAGGCGTATCTCTAGCAGCCGTTATGAGCATTTCAGCCACTGCCACGAACGTATTCGCAATCGATACATCTGTTATAGATGAAAAATGGGGTAAACCAACCGTTGTATATGGTGGTGGTTTAAGTGAAGATCAAATTCAAAGTACACGTGACCTATTTGATATCGAAGATACAAATAATGTCTATGAAACAAGCGTGGATGCCAATGACCTATACAACTATTTAGGAATTGCAGGTGGTGATACATCCAGCTTAATTTCAAGTGTCATGGTTCAAAAACAAGATTCTGGTACAGGTGTAAAAGTAAAGATCATCACACAAAGCAATATCACAAAAATCACATCCAACCAATATGCCAATGCCGCAATTACAGCAGGTGTCAGTGATGTTGAAATCGATGTTGCTTCCGTTTCAAAAGTAACCGGAGAATCTGCTTTAACTGGTGTTTACAAAGCGTTAGAAGCTAACGGAGAAACACTAGATCCAGATCGTACACAAGTTGCACAAGATGAGCTTGAAACAACAAACGAAATTGCTCAAAATAATGCAGACGATTCTAATTTTGACTCTGCCCGCTTAGATCAGGCTTTAGTAGAAATCAAACAAGAGCTTGCCCAAATCAAACAGAACCAAGGTAGTGCTGCAACTACCGAACAAGTTGAACAAGTCGTACAGGATGCTTTGAAGAAATTTAATTTAAGTGACATCATCTCTCAAGACGATATTGATAAATTGATTGCATTCGCCAAGAAATATCAAAACACTTCAGCTATTGACTCACAAGAAGTATTAAATCAATTAAACAAATTGTCTGGCAGTTTAAAAAATCAATTATCTGGATTATTCAACAAAGCCCAATCTGAAGGATGGTTTGACAAGATTATTAACTTCATTAAAAGTCTCTTTAACTAAAATAAGGAAGTCTTAAGCGACTTCCTTTTCATTTGCCATACGATATATTTCAAGCATATCCATTTCATCCAACTCTTTAAATTTTCCAATTGTGCGCGTATGCTCAAAGCTGCATTTGTATGTTAATTCATACAATTCCGGTTCTGTACACTTACGTTTTAACAATCCTTGAATACTTGTCGGCATGCCGATACTTCTAAAGAATTCTTCCATCTTTTCAATAGTATTCAAAGCGCAAGATAATGTATCCGAATCATCCAAGCCAAACACACGATGTCCAAGCTTGGCAAATCGCGTTGGATTTTCCATATATACATGATTTGCCCAACTATCCCAAATGGCCGCAAGACCTGCACCATGTGCTACATTAAACATTCCACTTAATTCATGTTCCAATTGATGGCAAGCCCAATCTCCTAAAGAGCGATCTCCAGTCATGTCATTGTGTGAAACACTACCTGCCCACATAATTTCAGAGCGTGCCTGCTCGTTAGAAGGATCTTCTAAAAGAATTTTTGCGTTTTTTATGACAGTACGGACTAAACTTTCTGCCATTTGATCTACCAAATCCAATGTTTGGTATGGCGTAAAATATCGTTCCAATGTATGCATAATAATATCCGTACACCCACACATTGTTTGATATCGAGATACAGTATATGTTAATTCTGGATTTAAAATAGAAAATTTAAAATATCCATAATCACTGCTTAAACCACGTTTCAGATTACCATCTTCATTTGTGATTACGCTTGAATTGCTCATTTCACTGCCTGTTGCGGATAGTGTTAAGATACACCCCATAGGTAAAGCACCCTTCACCTTTTTCTTTTTTGCGTAATAATCCCAGACAGCACCCTCATTATAAACGCCATACGCAATGCCTTTGCTTGAGTCTAAAACGCTTCCTCCACCAACAGCAAGAATAAAGTCAACTCCTTCTTCTTTACAAATTTGAATTCCTTCGTTCACCTTTGAAAGTAGTGGATTGGCAACAACACCTCCACACAAACAATAGGCAATATTTTCTTCATCAAGTGCCTTTTTCACTCGATCCAAAAGACCGGATTGAATGGCACTTTTCCCTCCATAATGAATCAATACTTTCTTCGGATGATATTCTTGTAAAATCTTTCCAACCCTTTGTTCCTCATCTTTACCAAAATACACTTTTGTTGGTGCATAAAACTTAAATTTTTCCATGTTTACCCCTTTTAAATCTTTTTCATTGAAACAGCTTCAATCAACAAGCTAAGACCAGCCACAACCAAATAGGTCGCAATAATATAATTAATGACTAAAGCACTTTGGAATGGCATTACCAAAAAAATAATACCTAACAACAGATTGACCCAACCTGTCAAACTTAAATATTTCGTATCGATCACTCTAAAGAAACTAAGTCTAGACCCCCAAGTAATCTTTTGAATACCATTAACCAATAGCACAAATGCAAACAAGAATGTCAATGTACTTACAGTAATTGTAACTGGCATCGTGCATAATAAACAACCTAGCAAAATATTTAAGATACCACTGGCTAGCCACATTGCATCTCTAAAGAAGAAGGTTGTTGTGATATATGAATAAATTTCACATGCACCCCAAACAATCAAGCCAATGGCTGCGATAATTTGAATCGTTGTGAATACCTTTTCTGGAAACGCAAAACATAAAATACCAATAAGAATCAATACTATACTTAATATTATACTCATTCTTTTAGCCTTTTTATACCTTTCATTCCATTGTGTTGTGAATTCATCAATATAATCATAATCAGAATCAAACCATTTCATAAGTAACATCTCCTTTATGATTTCAGTATAACACTATTTTTAGCACTTTCAACGTCGTAGTGCTAGACACATTTCAAATTCTGTCTATTATTGTAAATTTATGTCATCAATGATAAACTTTTACTTGTCGAAAAAAAGGAGATTTTAAATGTTTAAAAAATACCTGATTGTGTTTTTTGTATCTATGGTACCCCTTATTGAACTTCGTGGAGCCATCCCAATCGCAGCCGGAATGGGATTACCATTTATACAATATTATATAATTGCGATTATTGGAAATATGATTCCTGTTCCCTTCATCTATTTCTTTGCCAGAAAGATTCTTGTTTGGGGAGCCGATAAACCCGTTATTGGAAACTTCTTTACGTGGTGTCTAGGGAAAGGTGAAAAAGGCGGTAAAAAATTACAAGCCACTGCAGGAAAAGGATTATTTGTAGCCCTACTATTATTTGTAGGTATTCCATTACCAGGAACAGGCGCTTGGACTGGAACACTTGCCGCTAGTATCTTAGACATGGATTTCAAATCGAGTGTACTAGCCGTTATGTTAGGCGTCATTCTTGCAGGTATTATTATGGCTTTGGCAAGTATGGGCTTATTTGGAGCACTTGGAGCACTATTTTAAATAGTGCTTTTTTCTTTTGCCCAAAATAAAAGGTTTGAAAAAAAATCAAACCCTACTTAAACATATTATGTCTAAAAAAGTATACAGTCGCAACCACACAGGCCAAAATAGCCACAAAACTTGGGAACCATACAAATGGGAATGGCAACTGTACGTTCATTCCATAGAATCCAAAAATAATATTTGGGATAGCCATAACGATTGTGATCACAGTCAATTTGTTCATGACAATATTCATATTATTCGAAATAATACTCGCAAATGTATCCATGGTACCTGCCATTGTGTTTGAATAAATATTACACATCTCAATGGCCTGATGAATTTCAATCATTACGTCTTCCAACAAATCTTCATCTTCTTCATATAATTGAATCTGTTTTCCACGCATGATTTTACTTAATGTAACTTCATCTGATTTTAAGGATGTTGAAAAGTAAACCAACGACTTTTCTAAACCTAACATTTCAATCAATTCATCATTTTCTACAGACTGATGTAAACGCGTTTCTGTTCGACTTGATAAGCGGTCAATTTGACGTAGACAAATCAAGAATCGTTGTGAAATACGCAATGCCAAAAGTAAGAAGAATCTTGTTTTTAAACGTGTATCCATACCTTTGATTCTTCCTTGTGACATTTCTAAAATACTCCAGTTTTCATATAAACTGATTGTCACAACATAACCCTTTAAAATCACAATACCAATTGGCAATGTAGAATAGGTTGAATCAATTGAATCATCATCTTCATTTTCTGCACTTGGGTAGTCAAAAATAATCAACACTTGTCTAAAATCATCATCATAATCAATATGTGAACTTTCTTCTTCATCCAACGAAGATTTTACAAATTCAGGTAAGATTCCTATTTGCTCAATTAAAAAATTTCTTTCTTCTTCCGTAGGTGCAACCGCATTGATCCAGCATCCTGGTTCTGGTTCTGCAATCTTGCGTGTTCCATCTTCAAACGTTTTATAAAATTCTAACACAATTTGTCCTCCTTATATTTTAAACGAAGACAAATCTCATGTCTCCGAACGTATTTGTTTTTTCATAATTATAATAACTCGGGTCTGGAGACATGTTTTCACCTACTTTCATACAATAAATATTGTATCATATCTATGTCAATTTCTCGTAAATTTTCACAAAAAAATGACTAGTATAAACTAGTCATAAGGTTTGTATTCAACTGTTTCTTTGTCAAAATCTATAAACAACTGGAATGCATTACGATTTTCATCTTCATCCCAGATTTCCACAAACTTAGGAGTCACTTCAATTAAGATTTCTGTATCAATATGTGAATATGCATTATAGCTTTGCCACAAAAATTCTTTATATTTCTTTTCAAAGATACGTCCTGGCTCATCAACCACTAAGCCTAGGTTTTTAGCAGTGCCCTCTACTTGCACACCATTAAAGCACATAGCTACTTTATCATTTTTAAATAGTTGTTGAGTTTTTCTAAAGTTTTTGTCTGTCTTAAAATAGATCTTGTCATTGTAGAAAACACAACTTACATTTCTTACCATAGGATAATCATCTACACAGCTAGCCAAAGCCATGATTTTATAATCCCCTAATTTTTCATCCATAATTTTTTTTGCTTCTAAAAGTTCCATGTTTTTCCTAACCTTTCATAACTAATATTAAAACTGCAATTGATACAATAATAAATGCACTGACAATTCCAACATCTTTTGTAAGTCCTTCACTTGTATTAGACTGTGGAACAAACTGCGTGTTTCTCAACGCATTTACAAGTGGTTTGTAGATCAACATTGCACAGGCTGCATTTAATGTACATTTAATAATATTGAATGGAACAATACCTGGAAGTAACATGCCAACCACTGCACTTCTTGGCATTTGATAATAAATTGGTGTAATAATGTAGTTCCATAATGTCATACTCAATGTACAGCATACAGTTCCTAATACCAAGCCGATGATAGCTCCTTTTTTAGAATGTTTATACTTATAGATGCAGGCTGCAACACATGCGAATGTACAAGTTGAAATGACATTCATCAATACATCTAATAAGTTTCCTCCACGGAACACGATTTCTAAAAATGAACACAATAGGCTCATAATAAATGATGTCATAGGACCATAAATAAATCCTGCAATCACAATAATGATATCTTTTGGATCATAGCTTAGAAATGATACGGCTGGTACAATTGGAAATTGTATCAATAAGTTTAAAACCATTGCCATCGCACTTAAGATCGCAATCGTTGTTAGTTTCTTTGTTGAACTCATAAATCATCATCCCTTCATATATCAACTAAAAAACGTGCCTAAAGAAAATCCCCTAGGCGCGTTTAAATATACAAAAGAATATATAAAAACATCTTCTTCCATCCAGACTATACTGTCGCCACTGGAATTTCACCAGTTCATGCAAAATGCTCGCGGGGTTTACCGCCGATAGGGAATTTCACCCAACCCTGAAGATTTAATTTATGCAGATTCAGTATACACTTGTTTTATACAAAAAAAAAGAGCAAATTTCTTTGCCCTATTAGTTTCCTTAAATCATAAGCCATGTTCTGTTCCACTTGCGTGGTGACAGTCATTTATCTATAGCATAAAGCTATCCAGCCTTCCTTTCGTTTCATTCCAGCCGGTTCCCCTACCAAATTTGGGTTTCTCGCTTGTGGGGTTTACCCGTTCCACCCTATACGTTTCCATATAGACTCGTCTCTGTGGCACTTTTAAAGTTTGTTTACATAGTTTCCCTTAGCAAACAAAACAGCCGTCAAGCAATAACTTGCCTAGACTTATTTATTCATCTAGCACAAACACTACAATCATCACAGATTGTGCGAGCATGGACTTTCCTCTAACTATCTAAGTAGCCAGCGACTGTCGATTTAATTCACTATTCTTCGCTTTGATTAAATACAGCTTTTTCCAAACGTGCAATACGTTTTAAGATATCTACTGTGTTGCTGTTGCCATTCACAAAATCAGAATTTACTTTTTCGTTTAAGTTTTCATTCTCACTTTGTAGTGCAAACAACTGTTGCTGCAATTCTTTAATTTTTTCTTCATAACGAGTGACTGCAGCACCTAATTCTTCTACTTTTTCATCATATTTCTGATAATCTTCAATTACCATATCTAGAAATTCATCTACTTCAGCAGGGGCATATCCCTTCAAGTCTACATGAAATTCTTTTTCATAAATTTCCTGAGCTGTCAAATTCATATCTTTTGCCATATATATAAGTCCCCCTATATCTACCTAAATATTATGAATGTTTTGTACAAAAAAATCAACTCTGACTTTTCAGTTTCATTGAATGTTCATCCTTTTTCATATATAATGTTCGTGATGAGCACTATTAAATATCCGAATGCAATTTCAACCATAAATACAATGCAACAAAAGAGTTATAGTTCTCGAGGCATGCGCCTTGAAAATGATATAAATGACTCTAATAAATATTATAGAGAACTCGATAAAGCTTTGATTTATAAAAAGCCGACACCCGTTCAAGTTGTTCATGTAGACTATCCAAAAAGGCAAAGAGCTAAAATCACTGAAGCTTACTACAAAACGCCTTCCACTACTGACTACAACGGCGTATATCGAGGTAAATATATTGATTTTGAAGCAAAGGAAACGAAAAATAAAACGAGTTTTCCACTCTTTATGATTCATCCGCATCAAATCAAACATCTAAAAAAAGTTGTATTTCATGGAGGTATTGGATTTTTTATTATTCGATTTAACTATCATAATGAAACCTACCTTGTTGATTCAAAACTGCTCATAGATAAAATAGAAAATATAGACAAAAGCTCTATACCCTATTCTTGGTTTCAATCCCACGGGATTCTTATTCAAGAAGGATTATATCCTAGGTTAGCGTATTTAAAAGCTGTAGATGAACTCTATTTTAAGGAGGATAAGTAAATGGCCCAACCACAAAATGAACAAAATAAGCCAAAAACACAAAAGACAAACAGAAGAAAACTGGACATTTGGAATAAACTAGCCGTATCCGTCTTATCTATATTTTTAGTTGGATGTATCTCCGTATTCTTCGTACTTGTCAACATCATTAACGATCCTGATGGCATGCGTTTTTCACAAGACGGTTTGACTACATTATCCAATTCAAGACTTTACGATGCTTCAGGCAACGTATTCTATGAACTTGGTGATGAAATTCGTGAAGACGTAACCTACTCACAAATTCCACAATCTGTAGTCGATGCCTTTTTATCAATTGAAGATTCACGTTTCTTCGACCACAATGGATTTGACTTGCCACGTTTCTTAAAATCCGCTATGGCAAACTTGAAATCTGGAAGTCTTGCTCAAGGTGGTTCTACATTAACCATGCAGATGATTGATAACGCATTTACTAAGAACCAGGAAAAGAAATTAGAAACTGAACAGGGTACGATCACAACCGTTCAAAAATTAAAATTAAAAGTTCAAGAAATCTATCTTTCTTTGATTGCTGAACAAAGTATTAATAAGGAACAAATCTTTGAATATTACGTAAACCGTATTTGGTTCGGTTCAGGAAACAATACGCGTGGTATTCAAAAAGCCGCACAATACTTCTTTAATAAAGATGTATCTCAATTAAATTTAGGTGAAGCAGCTTTCTTGGCTGGTTGTATCAATGCACCAGACACATACAATCCATTGAATAACTTGAATGAAGCCAATACGACATTGGATCACTTAAAGGCGGCACAAAATCGTCGAAATGTAACTTTGGAATTAATGTTGCAGCATGGATATATTACGGAAGAAGAATGTAACCTTGCGACAAATCAAGACTTATCATTCTCTTTACAATATGTTGAAAGAACAAGCGATGATCCAAATCAAGCTTATATCACACAAACACTGAGTGAAGTTATGGAATTAACTGGACAAGATCCAGCCATTATTCCAATGGATATCTACACCGCACTAAATCAAGATGCGCAAAAACAAGCTGATGAAATCTGTAACGGTAACATCGTTCAATTCCCTAACGAATATTTCGATGTTGGTTTCTCAATGATTGAAAACGATACAGGTGAAATTATTGCGGTAGGTCCTGGACGTCGTTATCACTCAGACTCCGTAAAAATTGATTACTCAACCGAACCAAATCAACCAGGTTCAAGTATGAAACCATTACTTGCCTATGCAAGTACATTTGATATCTTAGGATGGTCTACCGCTCATCAGGTAAACGATAAGAAAAAAGACTATTGGAAAAATGGCTCTTATGCACCTAAAAACTCAGATGGTAAATACAATGGTGTTATGAGTTTACAAGATGCATTAGGTGTTTCAAAAAATACAACAGCCGCTCAAGCTATGATCGACTTAGTAACCGCAAAAGGCTATGATTACTGGATTGATTATTGTAAAAAGCTTGGTTTCAGTGATGAAGTTGCGGAAGGATTCAATGAACAATACGCAATCGGTGGATCTAGCATGCGTGCAAGTCCAATCCAACAAGCAAGTGCTTATTCAACATTTGCGAATGGAGGTAAGCGTGTGGATGCTCACCGTGTAAGAAAAGTAGTTCGTAGATCCGATAAAAAAGAATTTAAGACAAACGCTAAAACATATGATGTTATTAGTGAACAAGCCGCATGGATGATTTCGCAATTGCTTGAAAAAGTAGTTTCAGGTGGTTACCAAAACTACAATGAAATTCTTGCGAGCAACTATACAGTTTATGGTAAATCAGGTACAACAGACTGGCCTGCAAATAGCTATGGAATTCCTGAGGGAGTTGCCAAAGATGAATGGTCTGTAGGTTATACAAATAAATATACAATTGCTTGTTGGAGTGGATATACAACGGATGCCATCACAAACTATGGAATGTATATCACTTGGGATGATTTAAATGTTGCTTCAGCATTCCATATTTCACACTACATGCTTGATTACATGCAAAAATATGCAACATATTCTGCACTTGAAAGACCTAGTGGTATCTCAGACTACAAGGGTGGATACATCAAAGATGAATTCAAATCAAAAGGTGATACAACATCCGATAACAATGACGCGCAAGATGCTTGTGAAGCTAGTGGTGGCGAATGGGATGAAGAAAACCAGACATGTAAAAAGTCTGATAATAAAGAAAGAGAAGCTTGTGAAGCCGATGGTGGTGAATGGGATTCTGAAGCTGGTACATGTAAAAAAGAAGAAGAAAAAGAAGAAACAAACGAAGCCGAAAAAACTTGTACAGATAACGGCGGAACTTGGGACGGAAGTGCATGTACATATCCTTCTACAGAACCAACAGAACCAACAGAACCAACAGAACCTACAACACCTGAACCAACGGAGCCTAGTACTCCAGGAACAGATACTTCCACAGACAACACAACAGGCTATGTTTGGTTTGATCGAAGAAATCTCTACAATATATTCGATAGATTATAACAATGAAAGTGCTCAAGTGAGCACTTTTTTTGTACACAAAAAAACAGGGATTATCATTTCCCTGTTTCGAGTATTGTATTCGCAATTTGAAGTTGATTTTCAGTTGGTGGATCTATTCCTTCTAAAGGATATTCTAAGCCAAGTTCTTTCCACTTATAAGCACCTAAAGTATGGTATGGCAAAACTTCTATTCTTTCTACATTTTTTAATTGAATAATAAATTGATGTAGTCTTTCCAAATATTTTTCATCTGTATTGATTGTTGGTACCAACACATGACGAATCCATACTGGCTTTTGGATATCCGACAAATACTTAGCTAGTTCTAAAATATTTTGATTCGTATGTCCCGTTAATTCTTTATGAGCCATCTCATCAATATGTTTTATATCTAATAATACTAGATCTGTAACATTCATAAGTTGTTTAAACTTAGAAAAGAATGGTTCTTCAAAAGTAAATGGTTGTCCACAAGTATCCAAAACTGTATTGACACCTTCTTTTTTAGCTAATGTAAAAAGTTCAATCAGAAAATCAATTTGAAGTAACGGTTCACCCCCACTGACTGTAATACCACCATTATCTTTCCAATAAGGACGATATCGTAAAGCTTTCTTTAATACGGCTTCTGCACTTTGATCCGGTTCTTTAATTTTCCAAGTATCGGCATTGTGACAAAACTTACAACGCATATGACATCCTTGCATAAAGATGACATATCTTACACCTGGCCCATCCACAAGGCCAAACGTTTCAATCGAATGAATTGCTCCTAACATAATATCCTCCTAATTAGAAAGAGCCTTATTAAAGGCTCTTGTGACATGTACGACTAATAACATCTAATTGTTGTTCGCGAGTTAAATCAATAAATTTAACAGCATATCCAGAAACACGAATTGTAAAGTTAGCGTATTCCTCTTTTTCCGGATGTTCCATCGCATCTTTTAATTTTTCTACGCCAAATACATTCACATTCAAGTGGTGAGCACCCTGATCAAAGTATCCATCTAATACATTAACTAAGTTATTTACTCTTTCCTCTTCACTGTGACCTAACGCATCTGGGTTGATTGTTTGTGTATTACTAATTCCATCTAAGGCATATTCATAAGGAAGTTTTGCGACAGAGTTTAATGAAGCAAGTAATCCATTTTGTTCTGCACCATAAGCAGGGTTAGCACCTGGTGATAATGGTTCTCCTGCTTTTCTTCCATCAGGAAGTGCACCTGTCGCTTTACCGTATACAACATTTGAAGTAATTGTAAGAATTGAAGTAGTTGGTTCACTATCACGATATGTGTGGTGTTTTTCAATCTTACGCATAAATGTTTTTAATAACCATACCGCAATTTCATCGGCACGATCATCATCATTTCCATAACGAGGGAAATCCCCTTCGATTTCATAGTCCACTACCAATCCATCTTCATCACGAATCGTTTTAACTTTTGCGTATTTAATGGCACTCAATGAATCCACGACATGAGAGAATCCGGCAATACCTGTTGCGAAAGTTCTACGAACATCTGTATCAATCAATGCCATCTGGCTTGCTTCATAATAATATTTATCATGCATATATTGAATCAAGTTCAAGATATTTACATATAAACCTGATAACCAGTCCATCATAATATCATATTTATGCATAACTTCATCATAATCTAAATATTCACTTGTGATAGGTTTATATTCTGGACCCACCTGTACTTTTGTCTTTTCATCTACACCACCATTAATAGCGTATAGTAAACATTTAGCCAAGTTGGCACGAGCACCAAAGAACTGCATTTCTTTACCTGTCTGTGTTGCACTTACGCAGCAACATACGGCATAATCATCACCCCATACAGGACGCATTACATCATCATTTTCATATTGAACACTACTTGTATCAATACTTACTTTTGAAGCATATTTCTTGAATGGTTCTGGTAAATTTGAAGAATACAATACAGTTAAGTTTGGTTCTGGACTAGGTCCCATGTTTTCAAGTGTGTGTAAGAAACGGAAACAAGTTTTAGTAACCATACTTCTTCCATCCATACCTAAACCACCAACATCTAGTGTTGCCCAAACTGGATCTCCTGAGAATAACTGGTTGTAGCTAGGGATTCTGGCAAACTTAACCATTCTAAATTTCATAGTTACATGGTCAACGATTTCTTGAATTTCACTTTCTGTGAAAACACCATTTTCTAAATCCCTTTCAAAATAAATATCTAAGAAAGTAGAAATACGACCTACAGACATAGCCGCACCATTTTGTGTTTTGATAGCTGCTAAATATCCAAAGTATAGCCATTGTACGGCTTCTAAAGAGTTTTTAGCTGGTTGAGAAATATCAAATCCATAGCTTGCTGCCATGACTTTCATTTCTTTTAACGCCTTGATTTGTTCAGCCAATTCTTCACGTTGACGAATTACGTCGTCTGTCATTGTTCCATCGCCACAATAAGCGAAATCTTTTTGTTTCTGTTCAATTAAATAATCAATACCATAAAGTGACACACGACGATAATCCCCTACGATACGTCCACGCCCATATGTATCTGGTAAACCAGTAACGATTTTGTTACGACGTGCTAAACGCATTTCTGGTGTATATGCACTAAATACAGCATCATTATGAGTTTTATGATATTTTGTGAAGATTTCATGTAATTTTTCACTAGGTTTATAACCATATGTTTCACATGCTTCTTCACTCATACGAATACCGCCATATGGCATAAATGCACGCTTTAATGGTTTATCTGTTTGTAAACCAACAACCTTTTCTAAGTCTTTATCTAAATATCCAGGTCCATAAGCCGTTAAACTTGAAACCACTTCTGTTTCCATATCTAACACGCCACCTTTGGCACGTTCTTCTTTTTGTAGTTTTTGAAGCTCAGCCCATAAAGTATTCGTTGATTCAGTTGGACCTTCTAAAAAGCTTTCATCTCCATTATAAGGTTTGTAGTTGTTTTGAATAAAGTCACGAACATCTACTTCATCTTGCCATTTACTGCCTTTAAATCCTTGCCATTGTTCTTTCATGATTGCCTCCTTCTAATGACAGTTAGCTTTAACTAACAGATATTTAAAGTTTACTATGATTCCTTCGAGTAGTCAATTAAAAAGACCCACCGAAAAGACAAAGTAAACTTGCCCAGACGGTCGGCCTATAATATCATACTTCATGTGGTAACTCCACTTCCGTCAGTCATATGATATTCAAATCATAACAAAGAACCCACAAATACGCAAGCGTTTTCATCATGTACATGAATTTAACTTTGAGCTTCTCCTATATTTGTCATTTTAAAACCTTCTCCATGTACTTCATGCGATTCAACAACCACAAAGAAAGATTCTGAATCTGCTTCTTGTACTGCCTTGCGAACTTGGTACATTTCCTTACTGTTACAAGCACACATCACCACTTGCATATCATCTTGTTTATATCCACCTTGTGCATTTAATATTGTACTTCCCCTTTGACTTGTTTCATCAATAACCTGGCAAATTCTTTTTCCATGTTTTGTGACAATAAAAGCAACCTTACCGGAATTCAAACCATAAATCATTTTATCGACTACAACCGCAAATAATAAATTGACTATCATACCATAAATCATTCCATCCACATCTTTAAATAGAATACCACCCACTAGAATAATTCCAACATCGGATAAAAAGGCAATATTTCCTAAAGATAAATGAGGTCTTAATGCCTTTACAGCCATAATGATAAAATCAGATCCTCCGGTAGATGAATTCCTTGTATAAATCATCGCATAGCCAATTCCACCAAAAACGCCCGTACATAATGCAGCGAGTAAACGATCACCTTGATAGACTGGAAATAATGGGGCTACATAATCAATGATCAATGAAGATATGATCATACAGCGAATAGAACTCACAAAAAACTTCTTTCCTAATAATTTGTAGCATAATATCGCAACAGGTACGTTTAATAAAATAGTTGAAAAACCAATAGGAATATTGAACAAACGATACAAAATAATTGAAATCCCTGAAAATCCTGTCATAGGAAACTTAGCTTGTACGGCAAAGTTATAGATACCGATTGCTACAAAAATACTGCCAATTAACTCCCACATCATTTGTACCAATAATTCTTTTGTCTTATTCATACTTACCTCCCAAAAAAAAGAAGCGCCCAAGACCAAATCTTACAGTGAAATCACTGCACCTACGATTTGATCCTAGACGCTTTAACCACTTATCCGGTGAAGAGTGAACGTTATTTAAATGTACCAACCTATTGTATGGAACATAGTTATTTAAGTCAAGAAAAAATCTATATTTGTCATTTAAAGTCTACTTTTACGGTGTACTTTAAATATTCGCTATTTGTGGGATGTTCAATTTATAATGAAAATAGTAATGTTTTAGATATGAGGAGGCTAATTATGGACACAAAAAAGATAGGAGCCTTTATTGCCTTAAATCGCAAGAAAAAAGGATATATACAAGAACAACTGGCTGAAAAATTAGGAGTGACAAATAAAACCATTTCACGATGGGAAATTGGACATTATATGCCAGACTTATCTTTACTTGAACCACTAAGTAAAGAATTAGACATCACCTTAAATGAATTATTAACTGGAGAAGAAATCATTAAAGAAGAGGTTGTGGAATATTCTGAAAAAAACCTGATTCAAACTATTGATTATACAGACAAGAGAATCAAGAATGAACATAAGAAAATATCTATATTTATCATAGGTCTTGGTATTTTTACATCCCTTTGTGCATTTACTATTTTCCCTTCTGAAAGCAGTTGGGGAAGTATTTATTCTATAATTGGATTATTCCTATTTATAATTGGAGTCTTTAGAGAATTAAAAATTACTTCCCTACTTAAAAAAGGATTCATTTCAGTCCTTCTATTTGTTATACTTTTAAGCACATTCTTTATTTTAGACTATGTCAGTGTAACCCAATTTAAACAACCACCCATCTATAGATTCACTACAACCACAGTATTTAGTGATGATGGCAATAAAATGATTGAATATCAAAATCCATTCTATAATGTATTTCGCATCAACGTTGATACGCCCAATGAATATTATCTAATTGACGACAAGAAACAATATACCATTGATACCGTTCCAACAAGTCCTTTTAACATGGATAAAAGTTCAATGGAACAATTGAAGCACTACAAAAGTCAATATATTGGGGATAATAGTAATACATCCCATTTACTTAGTGCTTTACCACTATCGGAATATGGCTATGTATTTGAAATTGATTCTGAAAATTGTGGACTTTTAGTTAATTATAATTGTACGGATTGGTACAACAATGAAAACTTATATATACATAAAGCTCTAATATATAATTCCGTTTCTTTATTCAAATTGATTGATAATCTTGAAACAATCACATTTAATTTTAGTGGAAATAGCTATACAATTACGCGTAAAGCTATTGAAAAGTACTATCCTGTGGATCAAAAGATCAATGATAATGAATTTGTATGTGAAATGATGAAATTATTTGAGGTAAAATAAAAAAACGCGTTTGCGTTTTTTTGTTTAATTATGAATAATTTCTTCCGCACGATTTAGTGCAGCACTGATATTCGGTTGGAAGTTTTCTTTACCAACAAGCTCAATAAAGCCGGCCTTTTCCATGACCTTCATTGGTTGATCATTCACATGTGAGAATACAATCGTGATGCCTTTGGATTCGCAGACTTGAACTAAGTCTTTTAAGGCATTTAGTGCCGTACTATCTAATGCAGGAACACTACGCATACGAAGAACTAGACATGTTGTAAAATCTTTGACGGCAATTTCTTCAATCACACTAGCAGCGCCAAAGAATAATGGTCCTGATATTTCATATACACGAATCTGAAGTGGAAGCTTTTGAAGATGCTCATCTACATCTGGTGTATCATCATCTACATATGTCCATCCATTGACTTTTGTTTCTTCACTCATACGTTTAATAAATAACAAACACGCCAATACCATACCCACTTCAATAGCGACAACCAAATCAAAGATAACAGTTAACACAAATGAAGTGACAAGCACAATAACATCACTTTTAGGTGCTGTTTTAACTAAGTTTAAAAAGGTACGCCATTGGCACATATTGTATGCAACAATAAATAGAATCGATGCAATTGTAGGCATCGGAATCATTCCGGCATATGGCATCAACACAACTAATACAATCACCAACGTGATAGAGTGCACCATACCGGCAATTGGTGTTCTTCCACCATTTTTAATATTGGCTGCCGTTCTTGCGATAGCCCCTGTGGCAGGAATTCCTCCAAATAATGCAGATGCGATATTTCCAGCACCCTGCGCAACAAGTTCCATATCCGAACGATGTTTTCCATTAATCATGCCATCAGCAACAACACAAGAAAGTAATGATTCAATGGCCGCTAATACAGCTATGGTTAGTGCATTCGGTAGTGCATTTTGAATGACATTTAATGATAAGCTTGGAAAATGTAAAGATGGTAATGCATTGCTGATTGTATACAGATTTCCAATTGTATTTACCTTTAAAGGCAAGAATTGAACCATCAAAATTCCTGCAATAACGGCTAAAAGTGAGCCTGGAATTCTTTTAAAGATATATGGAGCAATAATCAAGATAACTAAAGATACCACACCTACAATCACGGCATCCACATTCATTGTAGAAAAATGATGGATTACAGCCTCAAATTTTTCAACCGTCTCAATAGGCTTTACTCCCGTTGGATAGGTTAATCCAAAAAAATCTTTTAATTGCCCAATCACAATCGTAACGGCAATACCCGAAGTAAAACCTGTTGTGATAGTGAATGGAATAAATTTGATTAGACTTCCAAAATGACAAAGCCCCATCAAAATCAAAAAGATACCCGCAAGAATAGTGGCGACAATAAGTCCATCCATTCCATCATGAGCTACAATCCCTGCAACAATAGTCGCAAAAGCAGCGGTTGGCCCTGCAATTTAGACACTACTTCCGCCTAATGCTGAAATGACAAAACCTGCCACAATAGCAGTAAAGATTCCGGCTTCCGGTCCAACACCTGAAGCAAGTGCCAATGCAATCGATAGTGGCAACGCGATAATAGCTACAATAATTCCAGCCGTTACATCTTTGAAAAACTGAGACTTATCATAGCTTTTAAGTGATGAAAGTAACATCGGTTTCAGTGAATTCATTTGTTAATATCCCTCTCTTTTTAACAACTTTTACAGTATACCATAATTTAAGTATTTTTAAGGAATTTTCTATACTAGTATTTGATATACTGAATATATAACACTAAATTTCAGGAGAATACTATATGAAAAAAAAGACTAAAATTATAATTTTAATCTCAGTATGCATTTTGATTGCCGTTATCGGTATTTATTTCTTGTTTCCAAAGGGATCAAGCAATCAAAACATCTATGTTCAAAAAGTTTCTACAATCATTGGATCTTCCTATACGGAAAATCGTTATTCAGGTGTTGTAGAATCCTCAGAAACGGTTGATATTAATCAAGATGGAAACAAATCCATTACAGACATGTATGTAGAAGCAGGGCAAAAAGTAAGTAAGGGAGATAAATTATTTTCTTATGATACAACAGAAGCCGCGAATTCGATTGCCCAAAAGAAATTGGATATAGAAGCTCAAAATAATGAAATCCAAGCGCAGAATAATACCATCGCCGATTATAAGGCTGAAATAAATAAGGGTGCAGATAAAGTCGAGATTCAGGCACGAATCAACGATGCAAGTTATGCGATTCGCCAGGCTCAAAATACAATCAAAGCTACACAGACTGAAATTGATCAGTTGAATAAACAAATTGAAAATTCTACTGTTGTTTCAACTATTGATGGAATTATTAAAGAAGTCAATAGAGATGGTGGAACGGATGAAAGTGGAAACCAAAAGCCATTAATATCCATTACGCAAACTACAGATTTTAGAGTGAAAGGCGCTATTAGTGAAATGGGCACCATTTCTGAAGGGACAAGTGTTATTGTAAGAAGTCGTATAAATGAAGATCAAATTTATAAAGGTACAGTTACCAAAGTGGAAACAGACCCTCAATCCAATTCGAACAATAACTTTTATGGAAATGATTCAAATGAATCTGCATCCAAATATCCTTTCTATGTCTCTTTAGAAAACAATAAAGGATTAATGCTAGGACAACACGTCTATATTGAAGTGGATAACGGTCAATCCTCTAAGAAAAAAGGAATTTGGCTCGATGCTAGTTTTATTGTTTCAGATGACAATGGCAACTCTTATGTATGGGTATCAGAAAGAGGTAAATTAAAGAAAAGAAAAGTGGAGCTTGGTAAAACGGATGAGGAAACATTTACCACAAAAATCAAGTCAGGACTTAGTGAAGATGACTATATCGCATGGGCCGATGATACATATAAGGAAGGTATGAAGACAACGACTGAATACCAAACGGAAACGGATGGTGATGCGAATGCTTCTTAATCTTAAAAATATTTATAAAAATTATGGAAAAGAACCATTGATCGTTCCTGTTTTAAAAGATGTAAGACTTGAAATATCGCAAGGTGACTATGTTGCGATTATGGGACCTAGTGGTTCTGGTAAAACAACACTGATGAATATCATTGGATGTTTGGATCGAGCTACCAAAGGAACCTATCTATTTGAAGATGAAGATATTTCTGAAATGAGTGATGATGCATTAAGTGATCTTCGTTTAAATAAGATTGGCTTTGTCTTTCAAAACTTCAATTTATTAAGTTCAGAAACGGCTCAAGAAAATGTAGCTTTACCCTTAATTTATGCAGGAATCAATAAAGAAGAAAGAAATCATAGGGCTGATGTTGTATTAAGTAAAGTTGGTTTAGCAGATCGTACAACTTTTAAACCAAGCCAATTGTCTGGTGGACAAAAACAACGTGTTGCGATTGCCCGCGCCCTTATCAATCATCCTAGAATTCTACTTGCGGATGAGCCTACAGGTGCATTAGATCAGGCAAGTGGAAAACAAGTTATGGAATTATTTAAATCCTTAAATGATGAGGGTGTCACAATCATCATGATTACGCATGATGCCAATGTGGCAAGTCATGCAAAAAAAATTCTTCATATCATTGATGGAGAAATCATTGAAAATAAACAAGGAGGTGTACTATGAAACCTTCTATAAAAAAAGGAATTATTATTACTTCTGTATGTGCATTTGCCTTGGTTGGAATCAAGTTTTACTTAAGCTCATCCAATACGATTGAAGTTCATTCTGTATCCAGTTTAAATACAGGCTATTGGGATAATCCATCCACTTCAACAGGGCTTGTATCTAATAGTGATACACAATCGGTTTTATATGATTCTTCTAAAACAATCACACAAGTCTTTGTCAAAGATGGTCAACAAGTGAGTGTAGGAGATCCTTTATTGTCATATGACCTGACTACACTACAAAGTGCTGTAGATACAAGTCAATTGGAAGTGGAAAAAGCACAAAATGCGATTACACTTGCCAATCACGAGTTAAAAAAATTATTAAATACAACACCGGTTCCAGATGTTACGCCTGAACCAGATATACCAGATCCTACTCCAGCTCCATTACCGGATATTCCAAATCAAGATGGAAATGGTTTGTATCCTTATATTCTTTCTTTATCCCAAGCTGAAAAGAATTTTACAAACTATAAGATCTATTATGCAGATACAGAAAGTGAAGCTCCTAAAAAAGGGCCTCATGAAGATGATTCTTTATGGAAAGAAGAAAGAGTTAAAAAAACATCAGATCATACATGTTGGTATTGGATTGAATATACATATATAGATGGTTCAAACAATGTGTATGATACAAAGGATGTCGTAGAGTATTATAGTGATCAACAACAAATTCCTTCTGAAAATATTTCTATAGTTGGAACGAAACAAAATCCTTATGTATTCAATTTGAGTGAAGCCCAAGGTTTTGTCTATGGAAAACTATTTTTAGACAATGCGAATCTAAACCAATACTTACGATTCGATGTGTATACAAATGATGGTGACCTTAGCTCTTCATGGCTTGTTCGTTGTGATAAGTTTGCCGCTAAACAATCCATGAATGAAGGCGATATGTATTCGGTGATTTCGCACACAAAAGAAGAACAGAAATATGTGGAAGTAGAACAAAAACCAAGTCAAGATATCCCACCGGGTTATACAGAAATTGAACTTGCAAAAGCTATTCGTGATAAAAAACAGGAACTGAAAACTTTAGATTTAGACTTAAGAAAAGCCCAGCTTTCTTTAAGTGAAAATAAAGCTTTATTAAATGATGGTGTCATTCGTGCAAAACGAAATGGTGTCGTTCGAAATGTCAAAAAAGCATCGGATTCTTTACAAGATGGAAATACCTTCTTAGAAGTTGCCGGTGGACAAGGAGCTTATATTAAAGGAAACATCAGTGAATTGATGTTAGATCAAGTTAAAGTTGGTGATACCATTTCTGCCTATTGTTGGACAAATGGGGAAACATTTGATGCCAAAATTCAAAGCATCGATACTGTACCTTCTTCAAGCAGTAACTACAATGGTTCAGGAAATCCGAATGTGAGCTACTATGGGTTTGAAGCCTATGCCAAAGAAGCATCAAAAATACAAGCTAGTGAATATTTGGAATTAACTTTCAATTCGAATACAGATACAACGAGTTCGATTTGGCTTTCTAAGGCTTATGTCAAACAAGAAGGAAATAAGTACTATGTACTTAAAGACAATCATGGAAGATTGAAGAAGCAATATGTCACTGTTGGAAAAATCGTATGGGGCGATACGATGGAAATTAAAGATGGGCTTTCAGATACGGATTATATTGCGTTTGCGTATAGTAAAAATGCCAAAGAAGGCGTAAAGACAAAGAATATGTCGGAGGATGCATCATGATTGAAAATATTAGATTATCCTTTCGAGGCATTTTTGCGCACAAAATGCGATCCTTTTTAACAATGCTTGGAATCATTATTGGCATTGCCTCCATCATTGCGATTGTTTCTACAATTAAGGGAACAAACGATCAGATTGAAAAGAATTTAATTGGTTCCGGAAATAACACGGTAAAAGTTGCGTTATATCAAGAAGATTGGGAATACTCTTTTGATTCTGGTATTCCTAATGGAGTTCCAACTGTTTCAAAAGATACACTTGAATCTTTAAAAAATATCGATCACGTAGAAGGCGCTACCCTGTATCGTTCTAGACAAAGTTATCAAGCAATCTTTCGTAATAATACATCTTTGGATGGTGGATACATTGTAGGCATTCACCAAGACTACTTCTCTATTGCCGGACTAACGATCAAACAAGGAAGAGGCATTACAGAAGACGATAATAAAAACTTCAGACAAGTTGCCGTCTTAGATGAAACAAGCGCAAAACTTCTATTTGGTGAAGAAAATCCAATTGGTAAAACGATTGAGATTTCTTCAACACCATTCACAATTGTTGGTGTATGTGCGGATAAAGAAACTTTTGAGCCTACAATGGACAGCATTGATGATTATTATACATACAATCAGTCTACGGGTTCGAAAGTATATGTTCCTAGCGAATCTTGGCCATTATTCTATCAATTTGATGAACCGCAAAGCGCATTATTGAAGGTGGATGCCACTTCAAATATGACTAGTGTTGGAAAAGAAGCAGCTAGTGTATTAAATACATATGTCTCTTCTTCAAGTGTTCAATACAAAGCACAAGACTTATTGAAGCAGGCAAAAGATATTCAAAATCTTTCGAAGTCCACAAATGCCATGTTGATCTGGATTGCCGGTATTTCTTTACTCGTTGGTGGTATTGGTGTTATGAACATCATGTTAGTAACAGTAACAGAAAGAACGAAAGAAATTGGCCTTAAAAAAGCCATTGGTGCTAAGAAAAAAGCCATTCTATTCCAATTCTTAACGGAAGCGGTAGTACTCACTTCCATTGGAGGTATTGTAGGTGTATTAACAGGGATTGGTCTAGCTAAATTAATATCAATATTCAATAGTACCCCTGTATCCATTAGTATTCCTGCCATGATATTATCCGTCTTATTCTCTATGGCAATCGGTATTATTTTTGGATTACTACCTAGCTATAAGGCTGCAAATCTTGATCCAATTGAAGCTTTAAGACATGAATAAAAGCTGTAACGACAAAATTCGTTGCAGCCTTTTTTTAACTCAATATGGCGTCCCAGATAGGAGTCGAACCTACGACCTTTCGCTTAGGAGTTGAACCCATGTTTTGTCCGTTTGATACCGTTAAGTGTTAAATGTGCCTTAAGCACGGCACTTTTGGCACTTTTTTGTTTCTTCATTTTTGTCCGTTTTGTGCTAATAAATGGGTTCGAATGATGGTTCGGATGACGTCATCCGAACCCCTCTAATTAGCAAAATATTAGCAAAAAAGTTCGAATTAGCACAGGTCGGTCGAACACTTTTCCCCCATTTTTGGGTGCCCCCGACATGCATTCGAACCCTATGGCACAGGGCCCGAAAAAATTTGGCGTCCCCGACAGAATCCGAACCGTTCGGATGCTCTCTTGAATGCCTACTAGACTCAAAATACAGTATTTACATAGTCTAAACACCTGACTATGTAGAAAGATTATTACAGTTTTGATGAATAAAGCTTACTATGCTATAGTTTCTTTAAAGAAACTCTTTATCAAAATCATTCAAATATAAAAAGATTGGAGAAAACATGAACAATGAAATTATTAAATTTGTAAATGGAGATTTACAATTAGATGTTACAGTAACACCAGATAATGAAACTGTTTGGCTAAATCGTAATCAACTTGCGCAATTATTTGGCAGAGATGTTAAAACCATTGGTAAACATATTAACAATGCTTTAAAAGAAGAATTGTCGAATGAAGTGGTTGTCGCAAAATTTGCGACAACCACTAAACACGGTGCTATCGATGGAAAAACACAAACTCACATGGTTGAATACTATAATTTGGATATGATTATTTCCGTAGGATATCGTGTTAAATCTCAAAACGGTGTAATCTTTCGTAAATGGGCAACTTCTATATTGAAAGACTACATGATGAAGGGATATGCAGTAAATGAAAAAAGGATTGAGGTACTAAATAAAACTGTTTCAATTCAATCCCGAATGTTGGCTTCTACTTTAGGTATTGAGGAAAAAGAAGTATTGAATGTCATTGAAGCTTATTCAAATGCACTATCATTACTTGATGATTATGATCATGGGTGTATTTCTAAGCCAAAAGGTAAAGATTCCATTTATCAATTAACCTATGAAGAATGCATAAACTTAATTGATTCTATGAAATATGGTGGATTCTCTGATGTGTTTGGCGTTGAAAAAGAACCAGGCAAATTGAATGGAATTATTGCAGCAGTCTATCAAAATGTTTTTGATCAAGAAATTTATCCAAGCATTGAAGAAAAGGCAGCCAACCTACTCTATTTCTTAGTGAAAGACCATCCTTTTGTAGATGGATGCAAACGAATTGGTGCTTCTATATTTCTTGAATTTTTAAATAAGAATCAGCATCTAATCGTCGATGGAAAACAAGTTATTTCTAATAGTGCTTTGGTTGCTATTACATTAATGATTGCCGAATCTAGACCAGAGGAAAAAGAAACGATGGTCAAACTTGTAATGAATTTCTTGAAAGTTTAATCTATCTTTCCTGTTCCCTGCTCTTTTTCCATATTTTAGATTAGACAGATATCAATTTGCAGTCATTATGTCAAATTTAAATTATGACGGCACTCAAGATGGCACTCAAGAAGACATCTATGCTTTGATTCTAGAAATGATAAAAAGGAACAACAAAATCTCGGCAAAACAGATGTCTGAAAAGCTGGGTATCAGCATTCGTACTGTACGCAGAAAGATTAAGGAAATGGATAATGTAGAGTACATCGGTCATGGATACAGTGGTCACTGGAAAATAAAAAAGTGAAAATTTTTCATTTAAGAGGCTCCTACCGCCGTAAGTGTAGATCGTTAAAGTTTGGGTATATTCTGTTTTTTCATTTGATGAATGCCAGGAAATCATAGTCGATAATTTTCAACGGATGTTCATCAAAAAGCTAAGCATTAAGTGAAATAGAAATTCCCTTTACTCCTTTTTACATAGCCAACAAATGGTTGGTTGTGGGAAAGGAGTTTTTATTATGCATAAATGTAAAGTGATCGCAGTCACAAATCAAAAAGGTGGTGTTGGTAAAACAACAACGACAGAGAATGTGGCAATTGGTTTATCTCGACAGGGATTTAATGTATTAATTGTAGATTTTGATCCTCAGGGAGATCTGACAAGCTGTCTAGGTTGGAAAAACAATGATGCACTCGAACATTCCGTTTCTTCTATGCTGGATGATTATATCAATGACAATGATATAAATTATGATGCATTGATTTTACATCATGAAGAAGATGTGGATCTGATTCCAGCAAACATTGAACTTGCTGATTTTGAAATGCGTTTAGTCAGTGTTATCAACCGAGAACAGACATTAAGCAATTGTATCGAACCATTAAGAAGTAAATATGATTACATCATGATTGATTGTCCGCCTTCTCTTGGTATGCTTACGGTGAATGCATTATCTGCAGCAGATGAAGTACTGATTCCCGTACAGACGCAGTATCTGCCAGCTAAAGGAATGACGAAATTGTTACAGACAGTGAATAAAGTACAGCGTAAGATCAATAGTAATCTTAAAATTACTGGCATTGTTATGACGCTTGCTGATCTAAACACCAACATTACCAAAAGCACGATTGATACGATACGAGAAAGTTTTGGAAAGAACATTCGTGTATTTGATACGATCATTCCTAAAGCTACAAAAGCAAGTGAAGCAACTATAGTCGGTAAAAGTATCTATGCGTATGCCAAGGATTCAAAAGTGGCTGTTGCATACAGCAATCTGACAAAAGAATTGGTAAATAATCAAAAAGTAAAACATAAAGAAGAAATGAGTCGTTAGGAGAATTGAGATGAAAAACAATCATGTGGAATTATTTGGAACTTTGACAAGAGATATTGAAGTGTCTAGAAATGGAAAAGGAAATACTTTTGTGAAGTTCTCTTTAGCTTGTTTACGAGATGGAAAGAAACCATGGACAGATTATATTAACTGCATTGCCTTTGGTGATTTAGCAAATGATATCTGTAAACATGGTGATAAAGATACAGGATTTTGTATTGTTGGAAATCTTCGTACTAGCTCTTATGAAAAAGATGGTAAAAAGCAGTATTCAACCAATGTTGTTGTAGAATCTTTTGAATTGTTAAATGACTAGAATCAAGCGATGTCCCTATTGTCATGCTACAGCACATGTGTTAATTGACTGGGATAGTAAGAAAATCAATGGCTATTATGGTCAATATGTTACATGTACATTGTGTTCTGCTAGAACACAAACCAAACAAAATGCAGATCAAGCTATTGATGAATGGAATCATCGAACAATGAAAAATACGATACAACTCACTCTATTTTAAAGGAGGTGGCACATTTGCCGAAATTAGATTTAGGATTGCCTAGCTATGACTCTTTGTTTTCTACGGAAGAAGAAAGACAGGAAGCCAATAGTGAAAAAGTAATGACGATTCCTATAGATAAGATTACAGATTTTAAAGAACATCCATTCCATGTCACAATGGATGAGGATATGGCAAAACTTATCGATTCTATCAAAGAAAACGATATGTTGATGCCCGCATTAGTACGTCCAAAAAAAGATGGAACGTATGAAATGATTTCTGGTCACAGGCGTAAATTCGCCTTGTCACAGCTAGGAAGAAAAGAAATGAATGTGATCATTCGAGATTTGGATGATGACCAGGCAACAATCTTAATGGTTGATTCCAATATTCAACGTGAAAACATTTATCCAAGTGAACGTGGTTATGCCTACAAAATGCGACTAGAAGCCATGAAACATCAAGGAAAACGAGTAGACATTGATACTACTGATATTCCGATTGAATATGATAAAGCTACTTCCGCCCAAGTTGGGCGGAAGTCAGAGTCAGCAGATATTCTTGGAGAACAATTAGGAATTAGTAGAAATCAAATCAAAAGATTTATTCGCTTAACCTATCTGATTAAACCATTACAGGAAATGGTAGATGGACGACATGAAAATGAAATCAAGATTGCATTTAATCCAGCTGTTGAACTTTCGTATTTAACAGAATCTGAACAGTATGATCTAGCCAATGCAATTGTTGAAAATCAACGAACACCATCTTTAGCGCAATGTCAGGAATTCAAAAGATTGAGTCATGATGGTGAATTAACATCCGAATTCATTGAAGATACTTTATCGGAGGAAAAACCAAACCAAAGAGAAAAGTTATCTTTTCAAATGAAGGAAATCGATAAATATTTTCCCAAGGACTTCACACCAGGCAAGAAGAAGGATTTGATGATTCACTTGCTGGAAAACTGGGCAAAGAAAAGATCACGAGAACAAGAACGGTAGTTGAACATGCAACTGCTTTTTTTCTACTTGTGATTGTTTCCAAACTGTTGGAGGGGCAGTTTGTCTTTGCATCAGGACGTGTGACTGTGACCTCCCCTAAAACCCCTCCTACCTACCGAAAGCAATCTTTATTACCTACCGAAAAAGAAAAAATGTTGTTATTTAGTAAGTAGATATATTTGTATCTAGGTAATTATTTAGAAAAACTTGTATTTTAAAGATAGTAGAAATTATCAGTGAATATAATTGGAGGTTAAGTCAATGAAGACAAAGTTAATTGCGTTCTGTGTTTCAAGTGTACTTGTTGGTTCTGGAATCATCTTTAATATTAATCAAGATGTATCTGTACCTACTGTAGAAAAGTTTACGGAAGATACTTCTGCAAGTGTTAGTAAACATGAAGCTATAGTTAGTGAACATGAAAATGTTGGCAAAGATGAGAAAACAGGCGCTGGAGATACAATGAAGAAACCTGAATCCAAGGAAGAAAAACAGAAAGAAAAAGTTACGGGCAAAAGTGAATTCAAAACAACAAGTGTTTCTTCGGAAGGTAAAAGGCAAAATTCCAAGAAAAAAAGTTCTACTAAGAGTTCTTCTGGTTCAGACCAAAAATCTTCAACTTCAAACAGTTCCAATACATCAGATAAATCAAAAAAAGATGTTGTAAGTCAACCTATTGAAAAGCCTACTGAATCCAAACAAGAACCTGTAGTAGAATCTACACCTACTCCAGAACCTACAAGACCAAGTTATGCTTGTGCTGGTGGAGTCAATCCAGATGTAAGTTGTGATGTGATTATGGATACGAACTTTTACTATGCAACTTATAGTTCACAGGCCGAAGCAGAGGTGGACGGAATGTATTACCTGGATGAAGTAATGTACATCGGTGATATTGAAATTACAAACTATTCTGTTCAACCAGTATATCGAAATGATCACAGCATTGCTTATTATGGATTAAATCTTTGGAGCAATGGAAGTTTGATTCAATAAAAAAGGTTTATAAGAAAACTCATTTAAATTGTATCTTATTAGTAAAAATGATATATTATAAATGAAGAGTCGGTATGGAGACTATAAACCCATACCATTGGTCGGAACAAAGACCTAAAACTTGTTCCAGTGCAGAGAAAACTGCTAAACATCTTAAAAGGCGAGCAATCGCCTTTTAATTTTAGAAAGAGAGAATTGTATGAATAATATTTCATTTAAACAAAGGGTATGTCAATCAATAATTGATCAATCAAAAATATATAAAAAAATCTTTATTGATCGGCAATACCTAATTTGTTCGAAATGTTTTACGAATCGCAAATACTATATTTTAGTTGCAAACAAGGATAACTACTTGCATTTAGTAGGCGTTCATACAACTCTAACTCCTTCTGAATTTTTTGAAAAATGTTTTAATGATACTCTTACTGAAAATGATTTTGATTTTTCAAAAAAGAATCAAAGTGAAAAAAGTGTAAAAGGTTCGGTTAGAAGAAAAATATCAGCTTTAGAAAACATAAATAATTTTTTTGCACAAGAGCTATATATCGAAGAAGGGTTTCGCAGAAATAAAGTCAGTTGTGTAATTGCTACATCGGACAATAAAATAACAATTGGTTTTTCTGAAGGAATTTATTCAAGACCCAAAACACTTCTTAAAGGTAATATGCTTAATATGAGTACCAATCAAATTGACTTAATACTATCTAAAGAAAAAAAGGATAAAACATTTAATAAAATAGAATATGGAAATGAGCAAATATTATCTTATTATCATAAAGATATTTATCACTTGATATCAAAAAACTTAATCTAAATGAAATACATTATTTTAGCGAGGAAAAATTCTCGCTTTTTTGTTGCAACAACCTAAATGAAAGGAAAAAGAAGATGAAAAATATATTAAAGAAAGGCAGCAAGTTCTTTCTTTCTGCACTAGTGATATTGAATTCATTTATGAATACAATCACAGTACATGCAGAAGAAACTACTACAGAAAATGATTTAGATACAATTACAGAATTAGGCTATCTGGAAGATGTATTTCCGGATCAAATCATAAATGAAAATGATACGATGATGACCGATACAACTTCCTGTGGGACACGATATGCCATGATTTATATCGAAAACCAGTACGGATTTGATTATATCTCACATTTATATGTTGGTGATAAAACCGTATTCTGTATTGAGCCAATGCAATTGTTTATAGCTGGTAATGATTATGTTCCAGATAGTGCCAAATGGGATGAACTAAGTGAAAGCCAACGACAAGCTATTTGGGAAATCAATTATTATGGTTATTCTTATCCAGGACATGAAAGTGAAAACTATTATGTAGCCACTCAAATCATGATCTGGCAAGTTGTTACTGGCAATTGGTATCAGCCATACTATATGGATGGAACGACAACATATGATATTTCAAACGAAGTCAATGAAATCAATCGTTTAAGAAGTACTCCTCAAGGAAGACCTTCATTCAATAATCAAACAATCAAAATGGGACTAAATACTCCAGTTACTTTAACAGATTCAAAAGGAACATTAAGCAATTATTCTATTACAAGGGGAAATGGTGTTAATGCTTCTGTAAATGGAAATGATTTAACGGTATCCATCACTTCAGAAAACTATGATAAAACACTTACCTTCTCAAGAAACTTTGGGGCAAGAGACGTCAATATCATTTATGGAAGTGGAGGTTATCAGCGTGTTATTTATCTGGCAAGCAGAAGAGATCCTTCCCCTAATTTCAAATTAAATTTTGAATTGCTATATGCTGATATCGAAGTTGAAAAGCAAGACGTTGAAACTGGTAATAAAACACAAGGTGATGCCACATTTAATGGAGCAATCTTTGCGATTAAAGATACAAGTGGAAATACACTTGAAACTCTTACAACAAATGGATCTAAAGTAAAATCGAAAAAGTATCCTGTTGGAACTACATTGAATGTATGTGAAGTCGCTTCTCCTGAAGGCTATCTTACAAACAACAATTGTAATTCAGTTAAACTTGATTATTCAGGTGATAATACACCTAGTACATTCTCTACAACTGTTAAAGATCAAGTAATTAAGGGTCGTGTTGAAATCGCAAAAACGATTGATAAAGAGAAATATGGATTATTCCAATCAAATGTTCAAAAGCCTGGTGAAGGATTTAAGTTTGATATTATCCTAAAATCAAGTGGCAAAGTTGTATCTACACTAACAACGGATGAAGATGGTCGAGCAATCAGCGATTATCTTCCATATGGAACGTATATTGTTAAAGAGCATGAAACGACTGGGTATGATACTTTAAAACCATTTGAAGTAAAGATTGATAAAGATCAAAAGACCTATTTTTACAATATCTATAACGATACAATCAAAGCCGAATTAACCATCTATAAAACGGACAGTGAAACAGGTAAACGTATTCCTGCTGCTGGTGTTGAATTCAAAATCAAAGATGCAGATGGAAACTATGTAACTCAGACTGTGACATATCCTAAAAAATATACAACAGATGTATTTAAAACCGATGAGGATGGTTCTGTTCACTTACCTGCTCCTTTAAAATATGGAGAATATAAATTGGTTGAAATCAAAGCACCACATGGTTACGTATTAAAAGATACGGAAATTCCAATCAATGTAGATGGATCAAGTACAGAAATTTTTATGAACTTTGACAACAAAACACAAAAAGGACAGGTCTATGTTGAAAAGAGTGGTGAAATGTTGTCAGGAGCTAAAGAATCCGAAACAGATTATGGAACACTTTATTCACCAGTCTATAAAGAAAAATATCTATCTGGTGTTACGTATGAAATCACAGCACGTGAAGATATCGTTACTCCAGAAGGAACAGTATGGTTCCACAAAGGAGATGTTGTAGATACATTTACTACAGGTGATGGCATTACAACTTCTTCCTTACTCCAGTTAGGTAAATATTCTATTAAAGAAACCACAACACAGACTGGATATGTATTAGATGAAAACAGCTATAACTTTGATATTGAATATGCGGGTCAGATGATCGATGTAGTCGAAATCAAACAGTCTTATGTCAACGAAAGACAAAAGTTGGATTTACAGATCACTAAGACATTTGAAGATGAAGATAAAGAAGCCTACAAAGATGTTGTCTTTGGTGTTTATTCTAAAAAGGATATTACTGTAGATGATAAAGTCATCATTCCTGCTGATGGACTAGTTGGCACATTAACGATTGATAAAGATGGTAAAAATGTTGAACATTTAGATCTTCCTACAGGTGATTATTACGTTAAAGAACTTGAAACAAATGTAGGCTTTAAATTAGATGAAGAAAAACATGATTTCACATTCAACTATGATGAAGATACAACAAAATCAACTGTTATCGTTCCTATGGAATTGCACAATGAAAAACGTCGTATTGAACTAGATGTCAACAAGGTGGATAAAGATCATCATGATCATTTCTTAAATGGAGCCATTTTTGAAGTCTATGACAAGACAGCTAAATCTTTTGTCACTACCCTTGCATCTGGTCAGTTAATGATCGTTGGTAATGATGCTAATGAAGAATACGAAATCTCTAAAGATGAAGATTTTACAAAGATCATTAAAACCGCTAAAACGGATGAAAATAAACAAATCATCTTAGATATGGATGATGGAACTTATTATTCTCGTAAAATTGGTGATGAAACAGTTAGTAAACATGTCATTAAAGATGGTAAAGCAGTATTATCCGATGCCATCTATGGCCACGAATATGAATTCAAGGAAATAAAAGCGCCTACTTCTTATCAGTTGCCTGATAAATCCAAAGCTTACAAAGTAGAAGCTGATAAAGATACGGATACAATCATTTATTATTTTGAAAATGCACGTATCGTTGTTCCAAATACAGGGGTATAAATAGTATGAAACATAAGAAAATAAAAATAGCAGCACTTGCGATTGTGACTGCAAGCCTATTAGGTGGAATTCTATATAGTCAATTTGGAACAAAAAAGTCTTATGATTATACAGAATACTATGTAGAATCGAAGCCAAGTAAAGCAACAAAAGAAAATAAAGAGAATGAGGAAGCTTCTGAAAAGGAGCTTTCTTTATCTTTACTCCAAAAAACAAATAAAGACGTAGTTGGTATTCTAGAATTCGATAATCGGGTTATTTATGAACCTGTTGTACAGGCTCCAGACAATGACTACTATGTGCGAAAAAACATCAAGAAAGAATATGCCAATGCAGGTATCCCTTTTGTATCAGCAGATGGAAATATTGATTCTAAAAATGTTGTCATCTATGGTCATTCAAGTAAATGGAATAGTATCATCTTTACACCATTAATGAGCTATATTAATCAAAGCTACTATAAAGAGCATCCTACATTCAAATTCATTACAGAAGATGGAACTAGAAGTTATCAGATATTTGAAGTCATGAATGCAGATTTAAACAATTTGAATGATTCCTTAGAATTTACACAATCCAGTTGGGATTCAGATACTGCATTCAATGCTTTTATTTCCGACTCAATCAATCGTGGATTATATAAAACAGGTATTTCAGTCAAAACAGATGATAAGCTAATGACCTTAGTGACTTGTGACACGAGAAACGATAACAAGAGAATTGTCATACTAGCAAAACGAGTAGATTAATTCAAACAGTCTACAAATTCATGAAATGTTAATAATTCTATGGTATTGTTTAATTAGATAAATCGGAATTTATAAAGGAGAATATTGATGAAACTATTTTTATGTTCGCACTTTTCAAGTGTAGGAAGTCTGATAAAGGAAGAAATTGATAACAAGAAAGTCGCATTTATTCCAACAGCTTCACTGCGTGAAGGCTACACCGGTTATGTTGGTTCAGCTCGAAAATTATTCAAAAAGTTGGGAGCAATCGTAACTGAAATTGATATTTCAACGGAGGCTTATTCAACGATACAGTCTGTTTTTGAAGAAGCAGATGTGATATATTTTACCGGTGGAAATTCTTTCTCCCTTATGGACCAGCTCCGTAAAACGGGAACGGATAAGCTATTGAAGAAGGAATTGGAAAAAGGAAAACTGATGATCGGTGAATCGGCAGGTGCGATTATATGCGCTCCAACTATCCAATATATTGAACAAATGGATGAAAAGCCGGAGGACTACTCACAAGAAGATGATGCAGGGCTTGATTTGATTGATTTCTATGTTCTTCCGCATTATCTTACAGCACCATTTAAGAAAGTTACCGAGAAAATAATAACTGAGTTTTCGGATTTGAATCTATGCCCAATTAACAACCGTCAGGGAATTGTAATTGATGGTAAAGATTCAAAGGTTATTTGCAAAGACTAATTTGAAAATTCCAGTTTATAGCAGTCAATACTTGAAAATGAAAGAAGTGATTATAATTGACACGAATACGATGTCCTCACTGTGGTCATGAAACGGCAAAGATTATTTACGGAATACCACAAATGTCCGAACAGCTTCAAAAAGATATTGATGGTCATAAAGTTTATTTGACTGGATGCGAAAGGATGATTCCACCTCCAAGTAGATATTGTTTTCATTGTAAACAAGGTGTTTGTTATTCATTTTTACCTATTGATGAAACTTCTACTACTTCAGTTGAATCTGAAATGGGTGGTTTTTATGAAGGATATCAAAAGATTGTTGTAAAAAAGATTAAAGATTGGTTTGTTGATTCTTATTCAGATTCTATTGGTACTTTAGAATGCGAAACAAGTATTGATTTAACTGAATAGGAATATAAGAAGTTTATCCATAATATATATCCTACATTAAAGAATGGAATGAAAACTATGATGATTTAGATATTTGTGATGAAACAACCTGGTCTATCATTATAAAAGCAATTAACAGTTTAGGTTTACCTGAGCTTCGATAAGCATTAGCACTTCAGCTAGTGCTTTTCTTTAATCAAGTGAGCAACATGATGTTCACACTATTAGAAATTAAAAGAATCATTCTATTACCGAAAAATGAATATTTACCAAAAATTGGGAATAGAATAATGACATAACCCACTAATTGTGTTAAATTATGCTTGTGATAGTTATTACCGAAAATTTAATAATTTTTAAAAAGTGAGAATAGGAGAGGATGTTATGCAACTTATTGTTAGAAAAAAATATTTAGATGAGTTGATTGAATTATATAGTACACCCGATATAAAGGTTATTACTGGAATCCGGCGGAGTGGGAAATCAGTATTACTTCAGGAATTTATCACATATTTAAAATCATTAAATGAACAAATCAATATTGTGATGATTAATCTTCAAGAGTTGGAATTTGATCATTTGTTAGAATATCATGCCTTGCATAAATATATTATGAATCAATACAAAGAAGAAATGACAAATGTACTGCTAATTGATGAGGTACAGATGTGCCCTCAATTTGAACTTGCAATTAATAGCATTTATGCAAAAGGAATCTATGATATTTATATTACAGGTTCTAATGCGTTTTTACTCAGCTCAGATTTGGCAACACTGTTTACTGGAAGAACAATGGAAATAAAAGTATACCCATTTTCATTTAAGGAATATCTAACTTATTATAAAATCACAGATGGATATGATGATGCTTTTGATCAATACGTCAAAACTGGAGGAATGCCTGGTGCTTATGTTTATAAAACGGAAAATCGACAATATGACTATGTACGAGATGTTTATTCAACTATTATTATTCGAGATTTAGTTGAAAAGTATAAGATAAGAAATAAACTAGAATTTACGAATATATCCGAATTTATGATGGATAACATTGGAAACTTGCTTTCTCCAAATAATATCTGTGAGACTTTAAAGAATAATCAAAGTGAAATAACAAGAAAGACTGTTTCAAAATATATTGGTTACTTAGAAAATGCTTTTCTATTTTATGAAGCAAAACGATATGATTTAAAAGGAAAAAAATACCTAACCAACAATAGTAAGTATTATCTTTGTGACTCTTCTTTTCGTTATGCAGTAAATGGTACACGAAATATGGATTATGGAAGAGTATACGAAAACATTGTTTATTTAGAGCTACGTAGAAGAGGTTATGAAGTATATGTTGGCAAACTGTATAAAAAAGAAATCGACTTTGTTGCCAAGAAACGTGATACACAAATATATATTCAAGTAAGTGATAATATTTCGGATGAAAAAACATTTGAAAGAGAATACACACCATTACTTGCGATAAAAGATGCATACCCTAAGTTGATTATTGCAAGAACACGTCATGAAACATATGATTATCAAGGTATTCAAGTTATTGAT
>NZ_QSPK01000049.1 GCF_003436425.1 Eubacterium sp. TM05-53 | reverse complement strand
AATTATGTGTACAATTTAATTTGAATACTGTGTTAGCAATTAATTTGGCAATCAACAATAATTCAGGGTAAAGATATTCAAGGCTGGGTAAACTACTTCATTCGCTATGCCGGAAGGCCTGCAATGGCTGAAAACAGAATCACAGAATACAATAAAGAATCAAATACTGTCAGCTGGTTCTACAATGATCACAAGGATGAAAAACGTCATGATGTCACAGATAATGTGATTGATTTTATAAACCGCCTTATTATACATATACCGGACTATCATTTCTTAATTATTCGATGCCAATGCTTCTAAGAAAACCATAGATAAAGTACATGCACTTCTTGGAATCAAAAAGAACAAGGATAATTCTCGTAAACCTAAAACTAAAGTCCTTAAAAACAAACTCAATAAATTCAAATACCGCACTCATTTAATAGATTCTTTTAACCTAAGATCCAATTCAATGTAAATGTAAAGCCATTATGCAGTATACTTATACATATAATCCATTCAAGGACAAAAGAAATGACAGAACATACAGAAAAAGATGTATTGATGAAATGTACAAAATGCGGTTACGAAGAAGAAGTACCTAGATGGTTGATCGGTGAATTATTTCCAAATGAACCTGAAGAAAACTATATGATGCACTGCCCTGAATGCGATCATAAGATGATTGTAAAAAAATAATTCAACAACTAAAAGACAGACAAATACAAAATGTTGGCTATTACGATAGTCGTTTTTGTCATTCCTGATAATTCATATCTTGTGATATTTTAGTGCTATTTCACATATCATATTTCTCTGTTCCGAAGTCAAAATCTTAATATAAAAAAAAACTGCATATGCAGTTTGAATTTTACAAATGGTGGAGCGTATCGGGATCGAACCGATGACCCCCTGCGTGCAAGGCAGGTGCTCTCCCAGCTGAGCTAACACCCCATTATAGTAAGCGTCTAAAGAAATCATGGTGGGCCTGAATGGACTTGAACCAACGACCTCACCCTTATCAGGGGTGCGCTCTAACCACCTGAGCTACAGGCCCATATCCCCAAGACGCTTATATATAATACCATAAATATTTATCTTTGCAAGTGCTTTTTTACTTTTTTTCTAAAAATTTTCTCTTTTCTTGATAATACACACGCATAATTGTGGAAACCAATAGGATTCCTAAAGCCAAAACACCCGCAATACTCAATGTTTGAAGCCCCACATTTAGTGTATTCTGAGCATCTCCACGAATGGCCGCAAGCATCGTACGATACATACCGCCTCCAGGAACCAATGGAATCAATGCACAAACTAAAAACGTTGTGACTGGCGTCTTACATTGTCGCGCTAATATTTCTGAGGCTAAGGCTAAACCTAAAGCCCCATAAAAATTGGATAATATTTCAGAACAATCTAAATACAGTCCCACCTTGTAGCAGACACCTCCAATGGCACCTACAACTCCGGCAAGCCATAAATTTCTTCCTTTAATGTTAAATAGGAAACCAAACCCTAAACTAGCAAGGAATGAAGAGATTCCTGCTTTTAAAATCACATATATCATAATTCATTCCCCTATATCCAAAAATACATCACAAAACCAGCCCCTACCGCAATGGCAATAGCACACAAAAAAGCATCTACCGCTCTTGCGACGCCAGAAACATAATCTCCTGCAATCGTATCACGAATCGCATTGGTAATCGCAAGCCCAGGCACTAGAAGCATAAAGCTAGAAATAACCATAATATCCACATTCGTCTGCGGTAACACTTTATGGATCAATTGTACACTCAGTGCTGCTAATCCTGCCGATATCGCATTATTCAAGAAAGAATTTAGTTTGTGATTTGACAAGAAACAGCTGATACAACGAATCAAAATTCCAATAAAAAAGGACATCACAATTTCTAATAAAGTCCCATTAAAGAACATTCCAAATCCAGCAGCACCAACCGCACCAAAAAGCATTGTCTCTTTAAATGTATAGCGAGACATCCCCTTAATTCGATCCAATTCATTAGCTAACTCATCCACTGATATTGGATTTGAACAAATTCTTCTAGAAAGCGTATTAATTTGATCAATACGATTCAAATCTACCTCTCCCGTGTGTACCCTGCAAATACGTGTCATCGTCTGATTGTCATACGTCAAAGAAAACATGATACCCGTTAAAGTCACATAGCTATCCGCATATTCAATGCCTTCAAAACAACGACACATTCTGACCATTGTTTCTTCGACACGATTGACTTCCGCACCACTCTCCACTAACATCTTTCCGGCTTCAATAATTGTATTTAATAACTTCTCAATATTCATACACAAATTATAACAAAAAATAAGCAGAAAAACTGCTTATTAATCAGGAATCTCCACTGTAATTTTGTCAAGTTCTTGAGACACATTTAAAGCGTGGTCATTAATACGCTCAAAATCTGTAAAAATACGTGACAACATCATACTGACTTCACTTGAACATTTCTTTTGTTTTAAAGCTTGAATCTGCGCTTCACGCCAACTTGAGACAAGTGAATCAATCACATCATCTTTACGTTCTGCCTCTTCTACATCATCCAAATCATTCTTCATATCCACACATAACTTCTTCATGTGCTCTACAATTTCAATTTCCGAAATTGTCATATCTCCTTGAAGACGTTTTGTCGCCTGATGATTCATATTCACGGCATAGTCACTAATACGCTCAATATCCACTAACATCAAATAGTAGCTAGACAATGCTTGAGAAATATTCACATTCAAGTTTGGCGTAGCCAAAGCCGTACTAATATATTCACTAATGACTTTATCCAAGTAATTGACTGTATCCTCTCTTTTGTAGATCTGTTCATCTGTCTTATCACTAAACTGCAACAATTGATCAAAAGCCTGATTTACATTCTCATACGCAAGACTCAACATGTGCATTGTTTCATCATTAATTTGTTTAACCGAAATAGCTGCACCACCAATCATCTTCTTAGACTTAGGTAGAGGCTGCAAATACAATAAACGCTCATCTTCAATCTCTTTATTTTCAATCGGTAAGATGTGTTGTGCAAACTCAGCCAAATACTTTCCAAATGGAAGCAACAAGATTGTTGTACAAACATTAAATATAGTATGCATATTCGCAATCTGGGCAGTCGCATTGTATGGCGTTAAATGAATAACCCAAGACACCAATGGCGTAAACATACATACAATTGTAAAGATCGTTGTACCAATGATATTAAAGCTCAAGTGAATGGCGGTAGCCTGCTTAGCCTCACGACTTGTTCCAATTGAGGCAAGAACAGCCGTAATACAAGTACCAATATTCTGTCCAAACAATACATATACAGCTCCATCCAAGCCAATAACACCACTGGCTGCTAGGGCTTGTAAAATACCTACGGAAGCTGAACTCGATTGAATCAAAGCCGTAAATCCTGCACCCACCAAAATACCTACTAATGGATTTGAGAAATGTGTTACTAATTCAACAAATTCTTTTGATTCTCTTAATGGCATCATAGCTGTACTCATCATATTCATACCAATAAAAAGAATACCCAAACCTGCAATGATCTGTCCAATATCGGTTGCCTTGGCACTCTTGGTGAACATAATCAATGCCACACCCATAAAGGCAACTAATGGAGCAATGGTACTTACATCCAACGCAATCAATTGACCTGTAATCGTTGTACCAACGTTAGCACCCATAATAATCCATACAGCTTGTTGTAAAGTCATCATCTGTGCGTTGACAAATCCAACAACCATAACTGTTGTTGCACTCGAACTTTGAATAACCGCCGTAACAAGCGCACCTACAATGACTCCTAAAAATCGATTTGAAGTTAATTTCTCTAAAATTTGTTTTAAACGATCTCCAGCCGCAGCTTCAAGACCATTTCCCATCATCTGCATTCCATATAGGAATAAAGCTAATCCACCCAATAAAGACAATATATTTGTTGTTGTCATATTTTCCACCTTTTCATATTTTCGTACTTAATATAAATTTAAACGCAAATTCATACTATCTTTACAATGTTAAATCTATGTTAAATTTATTTAACATTTAGTATAATAAACCCAATAAAAGGAGAATTTTATGCCAACAATCATTGAAAACAGAAGAAATTTACACCAAATTCCAGAAATTGAACTCACAACACAAAAGACAGCACAATACATTGAAAACATTTTAGACTTATATGACTGCACAATTGAGCATCCCATCCAAAATAGTGTAACCGCCTATTTTGATAACCAAAAAGAAAAGACAATCGTATTCCGTTCCGATATGGATGCACTTCCTATGGAAGAAAATACAGACCTAGAATTCAAAAGCACCAATGGATGTATGCACGCCTGTGGGCACGATGGCCACATGGCTATGGTTCTAGAATTAGCGAAATATGCCAAGGAAAGCGACTATAACGTATTATTGTTATTTCAGCCAGGCGAAGAAAAACCTGGTGGTGCCAAACCTATCATTGAATCTAAATTCTTCGATAAATTTAATATTGCCGCCATCTACGGAACACACATCTATCCAGAACTTGAAAAAGGCAAAGTTTATACACGTCCTAATGAAATGATGGCAGGCGGATGCGAATTCGAATTACTAGTAAAAGGAAAAGCCAGTCATGCAGCCCAACCTCAAAATGGAATCAATGCACTAACGGCTTGTGTAGAAATTCTACAAAAGTCTTTAGAACAAGAAGAAAAAGCTTTTGACAACAATACATTCCACCTATTACACTTTGGCACTTTCCATTCTGGCCAAGCCTTCAATATCATTGCTGATCAAGCTCACGTAAGAGGATCCATTCGCTATTATGATCCAAAAGTATTTGATCAAATTGTTGATATCATTGAACAAAACATGAATAATGCAACAAAAAAATACAAAGTACAAGTCAACTTCAAAGTGAATCACCACTATCCACCCGTATTCAATAACGAAGAATTATTCTATACACTATACAAAAACAATCTAGTCAACAAACTAGAAAGCCCTGTACTTATCAGTGAAGACTTTGGCTACTATAGAAACGTAGCCCCATCCATTTTCTTCTTTTTAGGTACGGGAGATACCATTCCACTACACTCAAATAAGTTCACTTTTGATGAAGATATCCTATACAAAGGTGTAGAACTATACAGGAAACTATTAACGACAAAGATCCCATTCTAGTAAGCACTAGAATGGTTTTTTAGATATAATGAACTGGAAGAAGGGATATTATGTTAATAACTGAATTAAATAAATATGGTGAAAAAAAATAATATTGAAGTAAAGAAAGAAGTTCCTGCTGAACATAAGAAATATTTAAAATCGGTCGTAGCTTTCGCGAATGGTTTTGGTGGAAAAATTATTTTTGGCATTGAAGAAAAGAAAGATTCATTTGAAGTGTGTGGACTATCAGGTGATATTTTTAAAATCAAAGATTCCATCACAAATTGAATATTTTCAAGCATTGAGCCACACATTATCCCTAGCATCGATTTAGATACAATCGAAGATAAAACCATTTTAATTGTGAATGTGCCATCTGGATGGGATCGTCCATACCACTTAAAATCTGAAGGCGAATTTGATGGTGTTTATGTACGCATTAGTGGAACAACCAGAAAAGCCGATCGTAATATGATCAAAGAATTGATGTTTGAAGGTAGCAATCGCTATTTTGATAAGATGATTTGTCCCGAATTAGAAATCAATGAAAACAGTATCCAAAACTTATGTGATACCCTTTATCATAAAGCATTAGAAAACTCTAAATCACAATTTGAAAAAGATGCGGTTACACCCATTACGAAACAAGATTTATTGTCGTGGGGAATACTTACACAATCAAACAATCATATTGTACCTACTAATGCCTATGCCTTATTAACAGGACATCCCGCATTACCAAACCGTATTCAATGTGCTCTTTTTAAAGGAACAGATACAACAGAAGTCATTGATATGAAAGAATACTCAGGACCCATTTATGAACAAATTGACTTTGCGTATAAATTTGTATTACGAAACATACGTTTAAATGCATCATTTGAATCTCTAGAAAGAAAAGAAACATACGAAATTCCCGTATATGTCATACGAGAACTCATTGTGAATTCCATTGCGCACAGATCCTATATAGATAGAAACAGCATTAAAGTTGCGATATTCGATGACCGCTTAGAAGTAACTTCTCCAGGAAAACTAGTTATGGGACAAACAATTGAGAAAATGAAACAAGGAAATTCTAATATTAGAAATGAAGCAACAGCGTATGCATTGCGCTATCTAAAATACCTTGAAAGCTGGGGTCGCGGTATTCCTAGAATCATTAAATCAATCGAAGAATGTGGTTTAAAACCTCCTGTATTTATTGGTGGAGAAACCGAGTTAAAAGTCATCATATATAGAAACAATGTATTCTATAAGCCTAACAAAAAAATTGGGTTCAAAGTAAATGAACCCAATGGACCCAATGAACCCGATATCATACAACTCATTAAAATCAACCCAAAAATCACTCAAATAGAGCTTGCAAATCAATTAAACTTATCACGCTCAACTATTAAACGCATATTAAATAGGTTGCAGCAACAAGAAATTGTAATTCGCAAAGGCTCGAATCGAAATGGGTATTGGACAGTAAAGGAGTAGCACGAGGCTACTCCTTTTGTGTTATTAACTTTTGTTAAGCTTGTTGTGCTTCTTCGTCTTCATCGTCATTATCAACGTTTTTCCATTTACGTCCTACGAAGAATACTACGATTTGTACTAATCCAATAACAACCATCCAAATTGTCCATTGATCTGTCCAAGTCCAAGGAAGACTTAAGTCTTCAGTTACTAGGAAGAATACAACAGATACGATTGCGATTAGAACTGCAAGTACGCGAGTGAATAATCCACGTTTCTTTTCTTGTTCTTTCTCTTCATCATCATTAGTTGTTTGTTGTTTTGTTTCATCATCTTCTTCGTCATCATCTTCATCTTTATGACGTTTAGAGATCAACAATAATAATCCGAATAATACTGTTAAGATTGCACAAATCAAGTTGATTAATGCCCAATAGTACTGAGGTGATGCCTTAGGCGTATACTCTTCTTCAACCTTTTCTTCTTTCTTAGGTTCAGCCTTAGGAGTTGTCTCTTTTTCAACTGTTTCAACAGGAGTCGTTACCTGAGGAGCACTTAGAGTACGAGGAGTTGTACTAGTTGTACTACTTGGTGTACTTGGCGTACTTGGCGTACTAGGTGTTGCTGGAGTTACAGGAACCGGAGCCGCTGTAATTGTTAATGTACCAACAACCTTAGTAATGTTGTAGTTAGAAGCTAATGTCTTTTCATTCAATTTGTATTCGAATGCGTTGGCACTATTTCCAACCTCTGTTTGAGTTCCAGTTACCTCATAAGAAGCACCCTCACCTTCTACGAATCCATCACCACTGACTGCGATATCTGTATTCGTTAATGCACTACCATCATATACCTTACTTACTGTAGCACTTGTCAATGTTACAGAACGCTTAGTAATCTTATAAGTCTTAGTGAATGATCCAGTATAGTTACCTAATCCAGCTACCGTTACCTTCACTGTACCAGCATTTACTAGATCTGAACTGTAAGTTACTGAGTAATCTGTTCCAGCTACTAATTCTTTACCAGTCTTAGTATCTGTTACTGTTAATACCTCTTTATGTTCTTTACCATCATACTTAGAATCACTTGGTTCATTTACTGTAATACCAGTCTTTTCATCTGGAGTATTTGGTCCATCTGGAACGATTGACTTAGCTGTAATACTTAACTTACCTTCAACTCTTTCGATTTCGTAGTTATCATCTTTATAGTCAGTTTTCTTAGTGAATGTGATTTTATTTGTGACTTCACCTTCACTTACAGTTGTTACCGATCCAGTTGCTTTGATATCACTTACTTCACCTTCAACGAAGCCATCACCACTTACTGTTACAGCTGGTTTAGTTAATGCTGTTCCATCATATGGTTTAGTACCGCCTTCACTTGTCAATTTCACTTGACGTTTTGTGATCTGATAGTTAACTTCTTTTGTTCCAGAATAGTTTCCTTTTCCTGTTACGGTTACAGTTACTGTTCCTGCGTTTTTAGTATCTTTACTGTATGACAATGTGTAGTCTTCAGATTCTTCTAAAACTTTTTCTCCGTCTTTAACGACTGGCTTTTGCTGTTGGCTCTTACCGCTGTATTTTACATCAGCTGGAGCTGTGACTGTCATATCTTTATCTGTAACTGCCTTGGCTGTAATACTTAACTTACCTTCAACTCTTTCGATTTCGTAGTTATCATCTTTATAGTCAGTTTTCTTAGTGAATGTGATTTTATTTGTGACTTCACCTTCACTTACAGTTGTTACCGATCCAGTTGCTTTGATATCACTTACTTCACCTTCAACGAAGCCATCACCACTTACTGTTACAGCTGGTTTAGTTAATGCTGTTCCATCATATGGTTTAGTACCGCCTTCACTTGTCAATTTCACTTGACGTGGTGTAATTGTCACAGTTGCTTCACCATAAACTGTTTTATATCCTTCTTTTGAAACTTCATATTTTACTGTTAATGATGTAATGTTTCCATCTGTATCTCTTGTAACGTTTGTCTTTGTAGGACTTTCAGTTAAATCATATTTTCCTTTATTTTTATTCCAATATTTTATAGTCGCATCTTTCACATTAGTGTTAACTGTAATACCATAAGCATTACCATCATATTCCTTAACAACATTGTCTGCTGAAGCTTTTAAGTTTTCTTTCCAATGTGCTACTAATGTGATTTCTTTTGTGCTTTCATCCTTTGCTAAATCAGCATACTTTTGATTGGTTACTTTTGTATCACCATAATACCAACCATCAAAAATATAGCCTTCTTTTGTTGGTGTTTGGGAAATATCAACAACATCATTATATTTTAATGTTTTATCTGTTACATCTGAACCACCATTTGAATCATATTTCACTGTATATGTTTCAGTTACATATTTACCATAATAGTTTGTGTTCGCATTAACTTCTCCATTAAAATAGGCTTTTACTGTACAATCTGAATCTTTATACCAGCCATCAAATTTATATTTGTTTCCAGCACTATCAATTTTTGCATCTGGAACATCTTTCGATGTTGGTTGCTTTAATTTATTTTCACTTGTCCCTGCATCTACACGTTGTGAATAATCATTTAATACACCATATGTAGTTTCTCCTGGATCCATCACATTATACGTAACTGTGTAAATATTTTTTTCATTCATTACCATCGTATAATCTTGATGATATGTTTTTCCAGATGCTGTAGGATTATATCCATTGTTTCCTGCATTAGCCCCATTTGCAATGTTTACACGAGCAGGAATCAATGTATAATAACCCTCTTTATCAGCATTTTCACTTCCTGTAGCTGCATATTTGTAAGTTTTGTCCTTATAAGTAATGTTAGGATATAAAGTTTTAACTACTCCTTCTTGTTTATAAGTAAAATTACTTTGAATACCATACTCTAAACTGCTTGGATCTCTGACTTCAGATATTGAAGTAACTCCTATTCCAAACCATCTATTATCAGCAGATTCAGAAGAATCCATTGCTTTACCTGGAATCAATGCGTAGTGATATAAATTATAAGTTGTAGCTTTTCTTTTAGGAGCTATTGCTACTTCATCCTCAGAATCAGAATCATCTTCCTTTTTACCAGAAAAATTAGCTTTTTCAACTTTTTTATCCTTGCTGTCTTTTTGAGTAGCTGTACTCTTATAAACAAGAGTTAAACTTGTCATATCACTCGTTACTGTTAAACCAGAAGCCTTAACTTGATCCTTAGTGATTTTGTTTTCTTTGTTACCATTCACAAATGCATATTCAAACTCAAATGCTTCATGAGCTTCTTTGAATACATTTGTATCTTGATCCAATCTGTAACCAACATCATAAGGAGCTGTTACAGATTCCATCAAATAGGTATCATCTTCTTTTACATAAGAAACATTAACCTTTGCTTGTTCAACAGGCTGTGGTTGTGGTTGTGCTTCTTCTGTTGCAGGCTGCGCTTCCTCTACTGCAGGTTGTTGTTGTGCTTCTTCTGCTGCAGGCTGCTCTTCCTCTACTGCAGGTTGTTGTTGTCCTTCTTCCTGTTGTTGAGGAGTTTCTTCTTCAGTTGTTGGCACTTGCTCTTGCTCTTGTGGTGTAGTCGTTGTTGTTTCCTCTTGTTGTTGAGGTTCAACCGGTTCTTCCACCGCATTTACATAGTAAGAGTCTGCTAAGCCAAACTGAACAGCCATCGCAAATGATAATACAATTGCCGCCACCTTTTTTAAGTTTTTCAGCATACAAATTCCTCCTTTTGTTCTTGTTAAAGTTTATAACCCTTTCATCATCCTGATTATAGTATAGGACTCACTAGGTTATAGATTGGTTATAATATCGAAAAATCATCCTTTTTTAATCAAATTTTGCATAAAAAAAGGTTTATTGTCATTATGACAATAAAACCACTTATTTTCCTGAACTACCTAACTTTCCGGCCATTCTTTCAGACTCCATAGACTGAAGTTCTTCAAAAGAAATTTCTTCACTTTCTAATTGAGGCATACGCAATAATACACCCTGACAAATTGCTTTTTCATAAGGATAAATAATCGCATCTTCCTTATATTCTACATCTTGTTTTTTAATCACCACACGTTTTGTATTCAAATTTGTGACCGGAGCCATATATTCACCGCGATAACCCGAATCAATCACGCCACTTCTTTGCGCAATACCCTTTGTTCCTGTAGAACCACGCTCTTTTAAAATCATAACGAACTCAGGATCAAATGCACTCGCAACACCTAATGGAACTAACTTCGTTTCATGAGGCTCGATTACCATGTAATCTTCTTCAAAACAAGGATATAAATCGTATCCCGCATCTTCATAACGCTTTTGCGGAACCTTCGCATCCGCCTTTACTTTTGCCCAATATAATTTATTCATCGACAAAACTCCTTCTTATATATTTCAATCAATTGTTCTAGCGAAAATCTCGCATTGGCACTTGAAGTCGAAGGACAATATACCGTTTCAATATTCGGAAAATATTTCTGCATTGTATTCTGACTTGTCCTTCCATTACAAATGACCTTCTCAATATTCTTATATGTATTCAATAATCCCTGTATATCATTTGGTTCAATATCCTTGATCTCACTATCCGCACTCGTCTTTCTTATACACGAATGACAAATATCCCAAAGTGCAATGTGCGATACTTTTAATAATTCAATCTTGTCTTCTGTTTGAAAGATTTCTTTTAATATCTTCCAAAACCGATTATTTTTATTCGCATAATACATCTGTTCCTTCAAACTAATTGCACTTGGCATAGAACCCACAATCAAGATTTTCGAATCCTCAAATACAATGGGATCCAATCCAACTATTCGCTTACACATGTACCGTAAACATCATAAGATTTGGCATCTGTAATCTTCACCTTCACAAAAGAACCCAACTCTAAAGGTTCATCACTTGTAAAGATGACCTGACCATCCACTTCATCCGGTGCATCCGCAGCACTTCTTCCACGATAACGATCCACCAAACCTTCTTTTTCCTCAACAAGAACTTCAATGACCCTACCAATCTTTTCCTGATTCTTTTCTTTTGAAATCTCTTCCTGCACCGCCATCAATCTAGCCAAACGCTCATTTTGAACCGCTTCATCAATCTGACCATCCATATCATATGCTGGTGTATCCTCTTCCTTTGAATAAGTGAATGCACCCATACGATCCCACTTAATTTCCTTAATGAAATCCACAAGTTCTTCAAACTCTTCTTCCGTTTCTGTAGGGAAACCAACAATCATAGTTGTACGCAAAGTCGCATTTGGAAACATCGTATGAATCTTATCTACAACCTTTAATACATCCTCTTTTGGACCTCTACGATTCATTAATTTCAACAAACGATTGTTCGCATGCTGCATAGGAATATCAAAATAAGGAACGATCTTCTCACTCTCACTCATGGCCTGCAATACATCATCCACAATTTCATCCGGATACATATACAGAACACGAATCCAATGAAGACCCTCAACTTTAGATACTTGACGCAATAATTCAGGAAGCATCAACTTTCCATAATTATCCAAACCATACTTCGTTGTATCTTGGGCAATCAAAGTTAATTCTTTCACTCCAATACTTGCCAAATAGTTGACCTCTTCCATGATATCCTCAATTGTACGGGACTTTTGATCTCCACGAATCAAAGGAATTGCACAATACGCACAACGATTCGAACAACCATCACTAATCTTTACATATGCCTGCCAAGGATTTCCCGTAATCACACGTTCAGCCTTATCCAATAATGTATCTGAACCTAAAAGCTTCTGTAGCTGACTTGCCAAAGTATCATACTCACGAATTGGGATAACCGCATCAATTTCAGGAATCTCTTCCCTTAATGTATCTGTATATCTTTGAGCCAAACAACCACACACAATCAACTTCTCTAAGTTTCTTTCTTTATACTTCGCCATCTTGAAAATCGTATTGATACTCTCCTCTTTGGCACTCTCAATAAAACCACAAGTATTCACAATAATAGCCTGTGCATCCTTAGGATTGGCCACAATTTCATGACCACCCCTCTTGATCATACCCATGATCTGTTCAGAATCCACTAAGTTTTTACAACACCCCAATGATACAAAACCTATTTTCATTCTTCATCTTCTCCTTTTCGATGATAAATCATACGACCCTCTAACGCAAAGACACGAGGTCCAAAATGACCTGGCTGCGTTGTATCCAAACTCTGCTTCATCATATACATACGCGCATCCAAATTATCCAATAAAGTTAATACTTCGGCTTCTGGAATCATAGGAAGGACAGGAGATCCAAACTCCATCTTTCCATGATGCGATAAAACCATATGCTTCAACAATAAAACACTCTCTTTATCATTTACACCCAGCTTTTCAGCCACACGATCCAAACGATTATTCATAATACTAATGTGCCCCAACAAATTCCCCTCATTTGTATATTCAGGAAGAACTGGACCACTCAACTCATCAATCTTTCCAACATCATGCATCAAGATACCCGCAATCAATAATCCCTTATCCAAGAATGGATATTGTTTACAGATATCTAAAGCTACACGCGCCATACTAATCGAATGATAGGCAAGTCCACCCACAAAATTATGGTGATTTCTTGTGGCAGCCGGATACGTATAGAAGAAATCCTTCGTTTCTTCTAACACTTCTTCAACTACACAATACAAATTCGAATCCGTAATCTCATTCATCAAAACCTTTACTTCATCTTCCATTTCACTACGAGACATAGGCGCCAATCTTACATAATCCGAAATATCTTCGTCTTCTAAGACCACCATTTTTCTTACTCTTAACTGAACGGCATTTCGATGAATAATCGAATCTCCAAATACTTCAACGATCTGACCAGCCTTATACTGCTCAATCTGCTCATTCGTTAAATTCCAAAATTTCGCATCCAATACACCTGTCGCATCCTCTAAAATCAAAGACAAATAAGGCGTATCCTTCACAGTTTTTCCCTTGTCACACTTTGAAATCAAACACTTAATATTTACTTTTTGTTCCTGAGTAATCTCATTAATTCTCATTCACTTTCCCCTTCCAAAACATCTTTTATAGCCGATATATTAAATCCTTTACGAACACAATACGTCTGAATCTTCTGATTACGCTTAGGCTGATCAAACGTCGCATATAAACGCTTTGCCTTCGCAATCGTTCTTTGTAGTGCCTCATCATCATTTTCATCCAATTCAATTGACTCTGAGACTTGTTTCGCTAATTCAAACGAATATCCCTTCGTTACTAACTTATTCACTAATGTCTGCCTTTGCATGCGACTCGATTGCTCTTTTAACGAATGCGCTAAACGACGAGCCAATTTGATCGCATTACTACGCTCTGTTTCCACATCCAAGCTTGCCAAAGCATCCTCAATTACATCATCCGCGATGCCCGCTCTTTTTAGCTTTTGACAAATCTGCATTTTAGGCTGACCATACGAATGCCAAGCCTGCGCCTTATCAAAGGCATACTCCTTATCGTCAATCCAATGACGTTCCATAAATTCATGAATAATATCCAAAGCCTGATCTTCATCTAGACCCAAATATTTCTTTCCATATTGTACCATTTGATACGACGTATAATCATTTGAGAAAACACGCTTCTTCATTAACTCAAACGCCTTATAGAATAACTGCATATCCAAATAGTTGTCAATCAAATATGCATCTAACATTGTATCCTTTGTGATCTTTAAGTCAAAGAAATCATCCGTTGAAATCATCACTTTCACTGGTTCCTTATCACAATCACGCATCACCGTTAGACGAACAAAATCATCCACCATACGAATACGCTCCACATGATAGGCACGCTTATAATCATCAATTGCCTGATTATAAACACTCAATGCCTTATGCGCAAACATACTCTCTGTATAAGGCGCTGTTTTAGAAATACAATATTCTCTTAATGCATCTCTTTCCGCTTTGGATTTACTAAAGAAAACATCCCACTTTTGACTTAGTTCATTGGCATCATCAAAATAATAGCCAGACTTACCTTCATCCACCAAATCCTTCAACACTTCATCACGTCGACCAAACACTAATAGTCCACTGGCCAAAGCTTCAATATATGTCATGCCTTGTGTTTCGGATAAACTAGCCGATACGAAACAATCAAAAGCCGCATAATAATAGGCAATATTCTCCTTAGGAATCTTACCCGTAAAATGCACACGATCCGTAACATTATACTTCTTAGCCAAATCCTGGTAATACTCCATATCCGTACCACCACCCACAATGACTAAGTGTAAATGTGGATCGTTATTTTTACTTATCGCCTCAATCGGAATTTCGATTGCCTTCTCTTTGGCAATACGCCCTACAAAGACCACAATACGATCTTCACTTGTAAAACCTAACTCTTCACGAATACTTTGAGCTCTATTTTCATCTAAATTTTTACGATCATACTCCGACAAATCCAAACCTGTCGGAACAATATAAATAGGTGCTATTACACCATACTGCAATAAAGCCTGCTTCGTCTTTTCACTCGGCGCAATCACTGCCTGCGAACCATTGGCCATGACACGAGAAAAAGTACGAATCACACTCTTCCCTAATTTTTCAACCGAATCAAAATCAAGCGGATTAAAATAATGCGTATAATCCTCATACATCGTATGATACGTGTATACAATAGGAATGTGCAAAGCCTTCGCCATCTGACGACCAAACATACCTACACCCGCTTCCGTCTGAATATGAATGACATCCAAGTCCATTCTTTCAATGTAGGCATCCGCACTAAACTGTAGTGGACTCGACATCTTATAACCATAAAACTTCTTGATTTCAAGACCCGGTAAACGAAGAATATGACCATCCTCATCTTCTACAATCTTTGTCCCCTTATGATTCGTAATAATAAATACCGTATGCCCCAGCTCTTCTAAAGCGTGTTTAAGGGTTGCCACACTTGAAACAACCCCATTAATATCCGGTAAATATGCATCTGTAAATAGTCCGATTCGCATATACTACATCCCTTCTAAATTGATCTTACTCTCTTTTCTCTCATAATGATTCTTCACAAACACAAATAAAATTCCACCTATAATCAGCACTATGTGATACGTAGAAAAACGCCACAATACTAAAACGGCACCCGTTAAATTTTTCATCATGCCACTAAACAATAATGAAAAGACAACTTCCGTACCCCCACTTGCCCCGGGAATTGGAATAAAACTATTGGCCATCGTCACAAAACTAGATAGGGCCATGACATCAATAAACTCATTCATCTTCAATGGAATATGTAGGGCTAGTGCAATCACAAATGGCAATGAATAATAGAGTGATAAACGCACCACATTAATACATACACAAAGAAAAATACTCTTCTTATCTTTGGCTAGTACTTTGATTTCACGAGTAAAACTCGTTACTTGTAGCGTCCAAGAATCCAATGTCTTTTCTGGATTCTTTAAAATATGCAGTTTCGACAATGCCTTAACTAAAGTTCGCGAAAGCTTGATATAAATACTAGGAAATAACGCAATCGTATATAACGCTACAACAACCACTGCATTGATGATATAGCCCAACAATATAATATTGAACCATGCGGATTGAGCACTATAATACGCAAAACGCAAGAGAAACAGAATCGAAACATAAATCATCATTGTCGTCTGGTAAATAATGAAATCAGCCCACAACAAGCTGGCTCCATCACTCACTTTGATTCCTTGCTTCTTCATAATGTAGGCCTGAACAAACTGTCCACCCGTACTACTCGGAGTAATCCCCGAAAAGAAAGAACCAATAAAGGCCACAAGAATCCCTTTACCCGGCGTATAATGATCCGTATACTTTCTACCTAATACGTAGTATACAAATCCCCAGACCGCCGTAAAAAGAACCCCCCACAATAAGACTATGACAAGGCTTAACAGATTCATTTGTGAAATGCACTTTAAAACCTGATGAAAATTATCCTTTAGCGCAAACCACAGGGCAAATCCCGTTAAAGCAAGAATAAGTAACAGATTTAGTGCGTACTTCTGTTTTTTCATAAAAACCCCTATTTTTTCTTGTTTAATAATTCCTCTTGTTTATCCTTATAAGCACTCAAATAGAATTCTCTCCACATATTCAATACATGTTCTTTCGAATAGAATTCACTCAATAAACGACTCTCATTTTGATACTTCGCATATACATCTGAATCATTTTTCAATTTTAACAGACAATTTTTAAAACCCTCATTATCATCGGCATGCATATAACGATCAAATAAGATATCTTTATATAAATCCAAATCACGAAGCACCAATGGAACATGTAAGTTCACCGCTTCTAAAATCGTCATTGGAAATAATTCATTATAGCTTGGCACAAAAAGCACATTCGCCATATTATATAGATCCACCATTTCTTCACGCGGAACAATGCCTAAGAATTTACAGTTTTCAGGTGGATTTTCCTGTAACTTCTTCAATTCCTCATATCCATCGGTAATACGTCCAAAAGAAAAGCCTCCAGCCCATACAAATTGTACGTCTGGCATTTGTTTGGCAACATTCACAAAATCAAGTACACCCTTACGCGTTTGTACCTGTCCTGCACCCAATACCACAAAAGCATCCTTGTCTACACCATACTTTTTACGAATGGCAGCACACGCCTCATCGGATTTACGATAAAATTTTTCCTTAGATACATAGTTAGGAATATAGTAAATTCTTTCTCGATCAATCCCATATTCGACTAACGCATCAATAAAACTTGGATTTACAACGACCAAGCGATCCGCACTCTTATAGAATTGAATCAAATAAGAACGAAATACATTCAATAAAGGTGCTGGAATTTTTAAGCTACCTTCTAAAGTATCCGGTAAAAAATGACAATAGGCAATGTTAGCGGCTCTATGATTTTGCATTTTCACATAGAAAGTAGGATCCACTGTATGGAAATGTTGAATGTCTGGCGATTTGATCCAGTTATTGATACCCACTTCAAAGATATCGCTAGCACCTTCTTTAATTAGATTAACCTGTTCTTCGTAGGCACTGCCTACACCTTGGCCATCCACTTTATCTGCACTTGAATACATTATAATTCGTATTTTATCTTCCATAAAAACCAACCATTCCTTTCCGCTTTGCTCCAAGGCACACATTGGAATTAAAATGT